>CAXTQM010000024.1:0-13554 GCA_964246205.1 uncultured Beijerinckiaceae bacterium
AAGAAAGGCGCGCTCGAATGGGAGTGATCTCCGCGAGCCCAAACCTCGCACCGGCTCCGGCGAAGGGTGTTCTCAAGCCGGGTGGCACCGACCCGTCGACGGATCCCTACTTTTTGGGCCTGTCAGACGAACTCGCCGATCGAGGGTTCCTCGTCACCTCGGCGGACGATCTCATCACCTGGGCCCGCACCGGCTCGCTAATGTGGATGACGTTCGGGCTGGCGTGCTGCGCGATCGAGATGATGCAGGCTTCCATGCCTCGTTACGACATCGAGCGTTTCGGCTTCGCCCCCCGTGCCTCGCCGCGCCAGTCCGATGTCATGATCGTGGCCGGCACGCTGACCAACAAGATGGCTCCAGCGCTTCGCAAGGTCTACGACCAGATGCCCGAGCCGCGCTATGTCATCTCGATGGGCTCGTGTGCCAACGGTGGCGGCTACTATCACTACAGCTACTCGGTGGTGCGCGGCTGCGATCGTATCGTGCCCGTCGACATCTACGTGCCGGGCTGTCCTCCCTCGGCGGAGGCTCTGCTCTACGGCATTCTCCTCCTGCAAAAGAAGATCCGGCGCACGGGCACGATCGAGCGCTAGGCGCCGGTCGCGGCAGCCCGTGGAAAGGTCACATGATGGACGAAACTGGTCATCAGGCCCTGCTCGCGCTCGCGTCGCAGGTCGAAGCGGTGCTTCCCGGCGCGGTGCTTCACCACGAGATCTCCTTCGGCGATCTGTGTCTTACGCTCGACCCGGCTCACTATGTCGAGACGGTTCGCTTCCTGCGCGATGACCCGGCCCACCGTTTCGTCTGCTTCATCGATCTTACCGCTGTCGACTATCCCGAACGCGAAAAACGCTTTGACGTGGTCACGCATCTGCTGTCGCCCAAGTACATCCGCCGCGTGCGTCTCAAGGTCGAGACCAACGAGCGCACCGCCGTGCCCTCGCTCACCGACCTCTACCCTGCGGCGAACTGGTTTGAGCGCGAGGTATGGGACCTTTTCGGCGTCTACTTCTCCGGCCATCCAGACCTGCGCCGGCTTCTGACCGACTACGGCTTCGAGGGTCATCCACTGCGAAAAGACTTTCCGACGACGGGCTACGTCGAAGTGCGCTGGGATGACGAACAGAAGCGGGTCGTAACCGAGCCGGTGAACCTCAGCCAGGCGTTCCGCTCGTTCGACTTCCTTTCGCCATGGGAGGGCTCGGGCGAATACGCCCTGCCGGGCGACGAGAAGGCCGGCACCCAGGAGGGCCAACGATGACCAGCGGCGACACCGATTTCGCGACGACGCCGCTCGCCACCAGCGGCACCGGCCCGCGCAACTTCTCGATCAATTTCGGACCTCAACATCCTGCGGCACACGGCGTTTTGCGCCTGGTACTGGAGTTGGACGGCGAGATCGTCGAGCGCGTCGATCCGCATATCGGCCTGCTGCATCGCGGCACCGAGAAATTGATGGAGGCGCGCACCTACCTTCAGGATATCCCATACTTCGACCGTCTCGACTATTGCGCGCCGATGAACCAGGAGCACGCCTTCGTGCTCGCCATCGAGAAGATGATGGGCATCAAGGCGACGCGTCGCGGGCAGCTGCTGCGGGTCCTGTTCTGCGAGATCGGTCGCATTCTCGCCCATCTCCTCAATGTCACCACGCAGGCGCTCGATGTCGGCGCGCTTACCCCGCCGCTGTGGGGCTTCGAAGAGCGCGAGAAGCTGATGGTGTTCTACGAGCGCGCCTCGGGGGCGCGGCTCCACGCCAACTACTTTCGCGTCGGCGGCGTGCATATCGACTGCCCGGAGAAGCTCATCCAGGACATCGGCGCCTGGTGCGAGACCTTCCCGCAGGTCGTCGACGATCTGACCAACCTCTTCATCGAGAACCGCATCTTCAAGCAGCGCAACGTCGACATCGGCATCGTCTCGCAGGCCGACTGCTGGAAGTGGGGCTTCTCCGGACCGGTGCTGCGCGGCTCCGGCGCGGCCTGGGACCTGCGGAAGGCGGAACCCTACGATTGCTACGAGGAGATGGAGTTCGGCATCCCCGTCGGCCGCCACGGCGACAGCTACGACCGTCAGGTCGTCCGCATGAAGGAGATGATCGAGTCGGTGCGCATCATGAAGCAGTGCGTCGCCAAGCTGCTGGAACCGGGCGGGCAGGGGCCGGTGCAGACGCCCAACAACAAGGTGACGCCACCCAAGCGCGCGATGATGAAGCGCTCGATGGAAGCACTCATCCATCACTTCAAGCTTTATACCGAGGGGTTCCACGTGCCGGCCGGGGAGACCTATTGCAGCGTCGAGGCGCCGAAGGGCGAGTTCGGCGTGTACCTGGTCAGCGACGGCGGCGACAAGCCGTACCGCTGCAAGATCCGCGCGCCCGGCTTCGCCCACCTGCAGGCGATGGATTTCCTCTGCCGTAAGTCGATGCTGGCCGACGTCAGCGCGATCCTGGGTTCGCTCGACATCGTCTTCGGAGAAGTTGACCGCTGATGGCCCTTCGTCGCCTCGCCGATGTCCAACCCGCCTCCTTCGCCTTCACCCAGGACAACCTGACCTGGGCGGAGCGTCAGATACAAAAGTATCCCGAAGGGCGGCAGGCCTCGGCGGTCCTCGCGCTGCTGTGGCGGGCGCAGAAGCAAAACCAGTACTGGTTGCCCAAGCCCGCGATCGAGGAGGTCGGGCGCATGCTCGACATGCCCTACATCCGCGTGCTCGAGGTCGCGACCTTCTACACGATGTTCAACCTGGCCCCGGTTGGTCGGTACTTCCTGCAGATGTGCGGCACCACACCGTGCATGCTGGCAGGGTCGGATGGCATCAAGGCGGTCCTGGAGCGCCGGATAGGGCCGCAGCGCACCGTGACGGTCGACGGCAACTTCTCGTGGCTCGAGGTCGAGTGCCTAGGTGCCTGCTGCAACGCGCCTATGGTGCAGGTCAACGACGACTACTACGAGGACCTGACCCCCGAGAACTTCGACAAGCTGCTCGACGATCTCGCTGCGGATCGTCCGGTGACGATAGGCTCCCAGATCGGGCGTCGCACCTCCGAGCCGGTCGGCGGCCTCACGGCGTTGTCGTCGTTCTACGGAACGGACGGCCGTGCGTCGAATGGTGAAGGTGCGAAACACGAGGCTCATCCCGACATGTTGCCTAGGGCGAGCGGCCCCGGCGACGAGCGAACCTCGCAGGATCTCTCGCCCGACCGGCCGGCGATGGATCGCAGGGCGTTGCGTCAGGATCATTCGATCGGCACGCCGAACTACGCCAAGGACATGGGGCCGAACGAGACGACCGATGGTGGTCGTACCCAGCCGGACATGTCCAACGGCAGCACGCACGAGAAGGCCGCTCAGGCCAAGGCTGGCGATGGCGAGAACCACGGCCCGGCGGACAAGAAAGATAACGGGGGACGTTGACGATGCTCGACGACAAGGATCGCATCTTCACCAACCTCTACGGCTTCGGCGGCTGGGATCTCGAATCCGCTCGCAAGCGCGGCGCCTGGGACGGCACCAAGGCCATCGTCGACAAGGGCAAGGACTTCATCATCGGCGAGATGAAGTCCTCGGGCCTGCGCGGGCGCGGCGGGGCCGGCTTTCCAACGGGGCTGAAGTGGTCGTTCATGCCCAAGCCAGATCCGGCGCGGCCGTCCTACCTCGTCGTCAACGCCGACGAGTCGGAGCCCGGCACGTGCAAGGATCGCGAGATCATGCGCAACGATCCGCAGCTGCTGATCGAGGGCTGCCTGCTGGCCTGTGTCGCGATGGGCGCGCATGCCTGCTACATCTACATTCGTGGCGAATACATCCTGGAGAAGGAGCGCCTCGAAGCGTCTGTGGAGCAATGCTACGAGGCCAATCTCGTCGGCAAGGACAACATCCACGGCTGGCCTTTCGACATCTACGTGAGCCACGGCGCCGGCGCCTACATTTGCGGCGAAGAGACGGCGATGCTCGAAAGCCTTGAAGGCAAGAAGGGCATGCCCCGCCTCAAGCCGCCGTTTCCGGCCAACATGGGCCTCTACGGCTGCCCGACGACGGTAAACAACGTCGAGTCGATCGCCGTTGCCCCGACGATCCTGAAGCGCGGCGGCGCCTGGTTTGCCGGATTCGGCGCCAAGAACAACGCCGGCACCAAGCTCTTCTGCATTTCAGGTCACGTCAACCATCCATGCAACGTCGAAGAGGCGATGTCGGTGCCTTTCCGTGAGCTGATCGAACGCCATTGCGGCGGCGTGCGCGGCGGCTGGGACAACCTGCTCGCCGTGATCCCCGGCGGCTCCTCGGTGCCGCTGGTGCCTGCCAACGAGATCATAGACGCGCCGATGGATTTCGACACGCTGAAGAACCTCAAGTCCGGCCTCGGCACGGCGGCGGTCATCGTCATGGACAAGTCGACCGATGTCGTGCGCGCTATCGCCCGCCTCTCATACTTCTACAAGCACGAGAGCTGCGGCCAGTGCACGCCCTGCCGCGAAGGCACCGGCTGGCTCTGGCGCGTGGTGAGCCGCATGGCCGAGGGTCGCGCGCAGAAGCGCGAGATCGACATGCTGATGGAGGTCACGACGCAGATCGAGGGTCATTCGATCTGCGCGCTGGGCGACGCCGCGGCATGGCCGGTCCAAGGCCTGATCCGCCACTTCCGCCCCGAAATCGAGCGCCGCATCGACCAGTACACCGCCAATCCGCACGACATGCCGATCCGCGATTACGGCATCGCTGCGGAGTAATCGCGATGGTCGAATCCACAAACGAGCTAATCTTCCGTACGCTGCAGCAGGTCCAAGCAAGTCTCGCCGAGCTAACGAAGAGTTTCGATCAGCTTGAGAGGCGTTTCGATAAGCTCGAGCGCAGCATGGACGACATTCGCACAACAAGCCCGACGTCGCTGGGCTTCGCGATACATTCCAACCTCCGCCACGAGACGGTGGATGAGCGGACAGCCGAACTCGAGCGGCAGTTCGGCACGCTCGATGATTTGAAGCGCCGAGTCGGTATTCTGGAGGAAGTCCGATGACGAAACTCCTCGTCGACGGCCGCGAGGTCGACGTCCCCGAGCACTACACCCTCCTGCAGGCCTGCGAGGCCGCGGGGGCCGAGATCCCGCGCTTCTGCTTCCACGAGCGGCTCTCGATTGCCGGCAACTGCCGTATGTGCCTGGTCGAAGTGAAGGGCGGCCCGCCCAAGCCGCAGGCGTCCTGCGCCGTCGGCGTGAAGGACCTGCGCCCCGGCAAGAACGGCGAGCTTCCCGAGGTGCTCACGAAGTCGCCGATGACCCGTCGCGCCCGCGAGGGCATCATGGAATTCCTGCTGATCAACCATCCGCTGGACTGTCCGATCTGCGACCAGGGCGGCGAATGCGATCTGCAGGATCAGGCCATGGCCTACGGCGTCGACAGCTCCCGCTTCGCCGAGAACAAGCGCGCGGTTGCCGACAAGTACATCGGCGTCATGGTGCGCACCTCGATGAACCGCTGCATCCTGTGCACGCGCTGCGTCCGCTTCACCTCCGAGGTCGCCGGCACCGGGGACGTCGGCGCGATCGGCCGCGGCGAGGACATGGAGATCACGACCTACCTTGAGACGGCCATGCACTCCGAGCTGCAGGGCAACATCGCCGATCTCTGCCCCGTGGGCGCGCTGCTGCCCAAGCCCTACGCCTTCAAGGCGCGGCCGTGGGAGCTGACCAAGACGCAGTCGATCGACGTCATGGATGCGCTCGGCTCCGCCATCCGCATCGACACCCGCATGCGCGAAGTCATGCGCATCCTGCCCCGCGTCAACGACGCGGTGAACGAGGAGTGGATCTCCGACAAGACTCGGCAGGTCGTCGACGGGCTGAAGGCCAAGCGGCTCGACCGACCGTACATCCGGCGCGGCGGCAAGCTGGCGCCGGCGACCTGGCAGGAGGCGTTCGCCGCCGTCGCCGCCAAAGTGAAGCCGACGGCTCCGGCCAAGATCGGCGCGCTCGCCGGCGATCTCTGCTCGGTCGAGGACATGTTCGCGCTGCAACAGCTGATGGGCGCGCTGGGCTCTCCCAACCTGGACTGCCGCCAGGACGGCGCAGCGCTTGATCCTGCGTTGGGCCGCGCCTCCTACCTGTTCAACGCCACCGTGGCCGGCATTGAGGAAGCCGATGCGCTGCTCATCGTAGGATCCAACCCGCGCAAGGAATCGCCCGTCCTAAACGCCCGCATTCGCAAGCGCTGGCTCAAGGGTGCTTTCCCGATCGGCCTGATCGGCGAGCGTCTCGACCTCACCTATCCCTACGAATACCTCGGCGCAGGTCCCGACACGCTCGGCGAACTGCCTCAGGCGTTCGCCGAGACTTTCGGCAAGGCCGAGAAGCCGCTGGTGATCGTTGGGCAGGGTGCCCTGACCCGCGCCGACGGGAGCGCCGTGCTGGCGCGGGCGGCCGAACTTGCTGGTGCGATGGCCGGTTGGCGCGGGCTCTCGATCCTGCACACCGCCGCTGCCCGAGTGGGCGGCCTCGACTTGGGCTTCGTGCCGGGCGCAAGTGGCCTCGATGCTGCCGGCATGGCAGGCGCCGGCGCGCTCGACGTCATCTTCAATCTCGGCGCCGATGAGGTCGCGATCGAGACCGGTGCTTATGTCGTCTACATTGGCACTCATGGCGACCGTGGCGCGGCCCGTGCCGATGTGGTGCTTCCGGCCTCTACCTACACCGAGAAATCCGGCCTCTACGTCAACACCGAGGGCCGCGTACAACTTGCCGAGCGCGCCAATTTCCCGCCCGGTGACGCCCGCGAGGATTGGGCGATCCTCCGCGCTTTGTCGGATGCGCTCGGCCACCGCCTGCCGTTCGACTCGCTGGTGGCGTTGCGCCGCGCCCTCTACGCAGCGCACCCGCACATGGCCAGGATCGACGAAATCGTGGACGGGCCGGTTGCGGATTTCGCGGCGGTGGGGCAGGGGAAGCTCGGACGTGAGCCTTTCGCGTCTCCGATCGTCGACTTCTTTCAGACGAACCCGATCGCACGTGCATCGAAGGTGATGGCGGAGGCTTCTGCCTTGGCCGCTATGCAAAGCTCGATGCCCATGGCCGCGGAATAGGATCGCCCATGTCGTTCTGGCTGTTCATCCTGACGATCGTGAAAAGCTTGGCGATGCTGATCGTCCTGCTCGTCGGCATCGCCTACATCCTCTACGCCGACCGCAAGATCTGGGCGGCGGTGCAGCTGCGCCGCGGACCCAACGTCGTTGGGCCATGGGGACTTTTCCAGTCGTTCGCCGATCTGATCAAGTTTGTGCTGAAGGAGCCGGTGATCCCGGCCGGCGCCAACAAGGGCGTGTTCCTCCTGGCGCCCTTCGTCATGGGCATGCTGGCGCTGGGCGCGTGGGCGGTCATCCCCGTCGCCAATGGCTGGGCCGTCGCCAACATCAACGTCGGCACGCTTTACATTTTCGCGATCTCGTCGCTCTCGGTCTATGGCGTGATCATGGGCGGCTGGGCCTCCAATTCAAAGTACCCGTTCCTGTCGTCGCTGCGCTCGGCGGCGCAGATGGTCTCGTATGAGGTGTCGATCGGCTTCGTCATCGTCAGCGTGCTGCTTCTCGCCGGAACCTTGAACCTGTCGGGCGTCGTCGAGGCGCAGAATACGCGGTGGGGGCTGCTCGGCTGGTATTGGCTGCCGCTCTTCCCGATGTTCGTGATCTTCTTCGTTTCAGCGCTGGCCGAGTGCAACCGGCCGCCGTTCGATCTCGTCGAGGCCGAGTCCGAGCTCGTCGCCGGCTTCATGACGGAATATTCGTCGAGCCCGTACATGTTGTTCATGCTCGCCGAATACGTGGCGATGATGACCATGGCAGCACTCCAAGTCACCCTCTTCATGGGTGGCTGGCTGTCGCCGATCCCGTTCGCGCCCTTCACCTGGATCCCGGGCGTGTTCTGGTTTTTGCTCAAGATCCTACTGGTCTTCTTCATGTTCTCAATGGTGAAGGCCTTCGTTCCGCGCTACCGCTACGATCAGCTGATGCGTCTTGGCTGGAAGGTGTTCCTTCCGCTGTCGCTCGCCATGGTCGTGATCGTCGCCTTCGTCTGCGAGTTCGCGGGCGTGGGTGGTGTGATGGCGCGCTGACCAGCCCTCTGAGGTCCCCATGAGACTCGATCAAGCCGCCAAGCAGCTGCTCCTGACGGAATTCATCGGCGCCTTCGGCATGTCGATGCGCTACTTCTTCAAGCCGAAGCCGACGCTGAACTACCCTCACGAGAAGAGCCCGCAATCGCCGCGCTACCGCGGCGAGCACGTTTTGCGCCGCTATCCCAATGGCGAGGAGCGCTGCATCGCCTGCAAGCTCTGCGAGGCGATCTGCCCGGCGCAGGCCATCACCATCGAGGCGGGTCCGCGTCGCAACGACGGCACCCGCCGCACCACGCGCTACGACATCGACATGGTGAAGTGCATCTACTGCGGCTACTGCCAGGAGGCCTGCCCGGTGGACGCGATCGTCGAGGGGCCGAACGCCGAGTTCGCGACCGAGACCCGCGAGGAGCTCTATTTCGACAAGGAGCGCCTGCTTGCCAATGGCGATCGCTGGGAGCGGGAGATCGCCCGCAACCTCGCCATGGACGCGCCATATCGGTGATGGGAAAAGCTCCTCATCGCAAGCGCATCACGGGACTCGCCGAATGAGCGCCACGCCGTTTTTCTTCTATCTCTTCTCGCTTGTGCTGATCGCTTCGGCATTCATGGTGATCGCCTCGAAGAACCCCGTCCATTCGGTGCTCTTCCTCATCCTCGCCTTCGTCAACGCCGCAGGGCTGTTTCTGCTGCTTGAGGCCGAGTTTCTGGCGATGATCCTCATCGTGGTCTACGTCGGCGCTGTGGCGGTGCTGTTCCTTTTCGTTGTGATGATGCTCGACGTCGATTTTACCGAGCTGCGGCAGGGCTTTCTCAAGTACCTGCCGGTCGGCTCGCTGGTCGGACTGATCGTCGTGCTCGAACTCGGCTTCGTCGCAGCGACTTGGACCTTGGGTGCGGGGGCCACCGCACAAGTGGCGAGCGAAGCACCGGTGCTCTCCAACACGGTCGCGCTCGGCAACGTGATCTATACGCAATACCTCGTGCTGTTCCAGGCTGCCGGCCTCGTGCTGCTCACCGCCATGATCGGTGCCATCGTGCTGACTCTGCGCCATAGACCTTTTGTTAAGCGGCAGTCGATCCCGGAGCAGAACGCCCGCACGTCGGCGGCCGTCGAGGTGGTGAAGGTGCATTCGCGGCAGGGTGTCGATGCCTAGGAAATTCTTATGATCGAGCACGCGGAATGATCGGGCTGGGCCATTATCTCACCGTCGCGGCGATCTTGTTCACGCTTGGCGTGGCGGGCATCATCCTAAATCGCAAGAACATCATCATCATTTTGATGTCCGTCGAGCTGATCCTGCTGGCGGTGAACCTCAACCTTGTCGCGTTCTCGTCCTTTCTGCACGACCTCACGGGGCAGGTGTTCGCGCTGTTCATCCTGACGGTGGCTGCGGCAGAAGCGGCGATCGGCCTTGCGATCCTCGTCACCTACTACCGCATCTCCGGGACGATCGCGGTCGAAGACATCAACGCGATGAAGGGCTGACGGAGCCATGATCGACATCGTCGTCGCGCTGCCGCTGCTCGGCTTCCTCATCGCCATCTTCGGCGGTTTTCGCCTGGGGGTGCGTGCTTGCGAGGTCGTGACCACCTCGTTCCTGCTCATTGCGGCGCTGTTTTCGTGGATTCTTTTCTTCATTCACGCGATCGGGTCGGCGCCCGAGACCCTGGCGCCGGTCTTGAACTGGTTCACCGTTGGCACGCTGAAGGTCGATTGGGCATTCCGGGTCGACGCGCTGACCTGCGTGATGCTGGTGGTGGTCACCACGGTGTCGTCGCTCGTGCACCTCTACTCAATCGGCTACATGTCCGACGATCCGTCGCGCCCGCGCTTCTTCGCTTATCTCTCGCTCTTCACCTTCGCCATGCTGATGCTGGTGACGGCCGACAACCTCGTGCAGATGTTCTTTGGTTGGGAAGGCGTCGGTCTCGCTTCCTATCTGCTCATCGGCTTCTGGTACGAGAAGCCCACGGCCAACGCCGCGGCGATCAAGGCCTTCGTCGTCAACCGCGTCGGCGACTTCGGCTTCCTACTCGGCATCTTCACGGTTTTCTTCGTGACCAAGAGCGTCTCGTTCGACACGATCTTCGCCGCTGCGCCTGGGCTCGCGGCCAGGACCGCGCACCTATTCGGCCACGATTGGCCGGTCATGGAGGTCGCCTGTTTCCTCTTGTTCATGGGCGCCATGGGCAAGTCGGCGCAGTTCATGCTGCACACTTGGCTGCCGGACGCTATGGAGGGCCCTACGCCAGTCTCGGCGCTGATCCACGCCGCCACCATGGTGACGGCTGGCGTGTTCATGGTGGCACGGCTGTCGCCGCTTTTCGAGCAGGCGCCGGGGGTGATGTCGTTCGTAACAATCATCGGAGGCACGACCTGCTTCTTCGCCGCCACGATCGGCTGCGTGCAGACCGACATCAAGCGCGTGGTCGCCTATTCGACCTGTTCGCAGCTCGGCTACATGTTCGTCGGCCTGGGCGTCGGCGGCTTCGGGCTCGGCATGTTCCACCTCTTCACCCACGCCTTCTTCAAGGCGCTGCTGTTTCTGTGCTGCGGCTCGGTGATCACCGCGATGCATCACGAGCAGGACATGCGCCACATGGGCGGTCTGCGCAGCCGGATCCCGCGGACCTTCTGGACTATGACGATTGGCACGCTGGCCCTAGTCGGCTTCCCGTTCACCGCCGGCTGGTACTCGAAAGACGCGATCATTGAGGCAGCTTATGCCGCCACCAACACCGGGCACATCTACGCCTGGATCCTGGCGACGGCGGCTGTCTTCCTGACTTCGTTCTATTCGTTCCGGCTGGTCTTCATGACCTTTTTCCAGAACCCGCGGTGGGAGGTAGCCCACGCGCACGCTGACAATACCGGGATCACCGACGCGCATGGCGCGAAGGCGCACCTCGAGCCGACCAATCGTCCCGAGACCGGCGGCGACGACCACGTGACCGCCGACCATCCCGACGCGCCCGCCGCGCATGGCACGAAGCATCACCCCGACGACGTGCATACCGAAGGGCACGACTTCGTTCCGCACGAGTCGCCCAACACGATGCTGATCCCGCTCTACGTGCTCGCCGTCGGCGCGTTGCTAGCCGGCGTAGGTTTCGACCACTTCTTTATCGGGTCGGGACAAGCCGGCTTCTGGAAAGGCTCGATCTTCTATGGGCCGAACAATCACATCCTTGAGGAAATGGAGCATGTGCCTTTCCTCGTGAAGCAGCTGCCACTGCTGATGCTGGCCAGCGGCTTCGGGCTCGCCTGGCTCGGCTACATATACGACCTCGGCGCGCCGGTGCGCTGGGCCAAGGGCAACCCGATCATCTACAACTTCCTGTCGCACAAGTGGTACTTCGACGAGCTGTACGACGTAATCTTCGTGAAGCCGGCCTTCATGGTCGGCCGGTTGTTCTGGAAGGGCGGGGACGTCGGCATCATCGATCGCTACGGCCCCGACGGGCTCTCGGCCGCCGTCGTCGACGTGACGCGGCAGGCCGTGAAGATCCAGACCGGCTACGTCTACCATTACGCCTTCGCGATGCTGATCGGCGTGACCGTACTGATTACCTGGTACATCGTCGGAGGCGTGCACTGATGTTCGGCTTCGGCATTCTGTCAGGCCTCATCGTCCTGCCGCTGATCGGCGCGGGCTTCATCCTCGTCCTGCGCGGTGAGGATAAGGCGACGTTGCACAACGCGCGCTGGGCGGCGCTGATCACCACGCTTGTGACCTTCATGCTCGCCTGCTGGGCCTGGGCGCATTTTGACGCTTCCACCTCGGCGTTCCAGTTCGTCGAACAGCGCGGCTGGTTCGGGCAGGGGCTCGTCTACAAGCTCGGCGTCGACGGCATGAGCTTCCCCTTCGTGGTGCTCACCACCTTCCTGATGCCGTTCTGCATCATCTGCTCGTGGCGCTCGATCGACTTGCGGTTGAAGGACTATTTCGTCGCCTTCCTGGTCCTCGAGACGATGATGATCGGCGTGTTCTGCTCGCTCGACCTCGTACTGTTCTATCTCTTCTTCGAGGGCGGCCTCATCCCGATGTTCCTGATCATCGGGATCTGGGGCCACGGGCGGAAGGTCTACGCCGCCTTCAAGTTCTTCCTCTACACGCTCGTCGGCTCGCTGCTGATGCTGCTCGCCATCATGGCGATGTACGGCTACGCCGGCACGACCGATATCACCGTGCTGTTGAAGACCCACTTCCCGGCCTCGATGCAGTTCTGGCTGTTCCTCGCCTTCTTCGCCTCCTTTGCCGTCAAGATGCCGATGTGGCCGGTACACACCTGGCTGCCCGATGCTCACGTCGAGGCGCCCACCGCCGGCTCGGTGATCCTGGCCGGCGTTCTGCTCAAGATGGGCGGCTACGGCTTCTTGCGCTTCTCGCTGCCGATGTTCCCCGACGCCTCGCACACCTTCGCGCCGCTGGTGTTCACGTTGTCGGTGATCGCGATCATCTACACCTCGCTGGTCGCGTTGGTGCAGACCGACATGAAGAAGCTGATCGCTTATTCGTCGGTCGCCCACATGGGCTTCGTCACCATGGGCTTGTTCGCCTTCACCGAGGCAGGCATCCAGGGCGCCATCTTCCAGATGGTCTCGCACGGGATCGTCTCGGGCGCGCTCTTTCTCTGCGTCGGCGTGGTCTACGACCGCACGCACACCCGCGAGATCGCGGCTTATGGCGGCCTCGTACATCGCATGCCGCGCTACGCCGCGGTTTTCCTGATCTTCACCATGGCCAACGTCGGGCTTCCCGGCACGTCGGGCTTTATCGGCGAGTTCCTGACGATGATCGGCACCTTCCAGGTCGACAGCTGGGTGGCGCTGTTCGCCTGCACCGGCGTCATCCTGTCGGCAGCCTACGCGCTTTACCTCTACCGTCGTGTCGTCTTCGGCGTTCTCACCAAGGACAACCTCAAGTCCATCCTCGACCTCAACCCGCGCGAAGCGGGGATGCTGGCGACTCTGGCGGTGCTGACGATCTTCTACGGCTTCCACCCCTCGCCGATCCTCGACGCCTCCGGTCCGACCGTGGCTGCGATGGTGAGGACGCACGAGGCCGATCTCGCCACCTCGAAGAAGCTCGCGCTCGCCTCGGACCACGCCCGATGACGCCCTACAGTCCGATGTCGCTCAACTTCGCCCATAGCCTGCCGGAGCTGATCCTGGCGCTCGGCGCGCTGTTCCTGCTGCTGTTCGGCGCCCTGCGCGGCAAGGAGTCGGACGGCCCGGTGACGGAGATCGCAATCGGCGTGCTCGGCCTGGCCATCGTCGTCATCATCCTGAACGGCCGCACCCACGCGGTCGTCTACGACGGCATGTTCATCGACGATGCCTTCGGCCGCTTCATGAAGGTGTTGGTGCTCGTCGGATCACTGGTGACGCTGCTGATGGGCCAGCGCTTCCTGGCACGCGAGAAGATCGACAAGTTCGAGTATCCGAT
>CAXTQM010000025.1:0-6377 GCA_964246205.1 uncultured Beijerinckiaceae bacterium
TCCCTATGGTCCGCGCGATGGCGAGGTTGCGTCTCCACACGACACGAGGCGTCGAGGACGCCGGCGGCGGCTACGACGCGCTGGGGGAGCCGCTCGCGCCGCTGCCACGCCGGCGCTTCCGCGCGATCCCGATCCGCGTGGTGCTGCCCAACTTGGTGACGCTGGCGGCGCTGAGCATGGGGCTGACCTCCATCCGCTTCGCCATCGAGAACAAGTTCGAGACGGCCGTCGTGGCGATCATCGTCGCCGCGGTGCTCGACGGCCTCGACGGGCGGCTCGCCCGCGCGCTGCGCGGCACCAGCCGCTTCGGCGCCGAGCTCGACTCGCTGGCCGACTTCGTCGACTTCGGCGTCGCTCCGGCGCTGATCCTCTACTTCTCCACCTTGAACCGCATCCCGAGCTTCGGCTGGTTCGCCGCGCTGATCTTCGTCATCGCGGCGGCGCTGCGGCTCGCCCGCTTCAACACCATGCTCGAGGACCTCGACCGGCCGGCGTGGCACGGCAACTTCTTCACCGGCATGCCGGCACCGGCCGGCGCCATCGTCGTCCTGCTGCCGCTCTACGTGCAGCTTTCCTATTTCGTCGCGCCCGGCACGCGGCTGCCGGTCGGCCTCGACATCGGCTTCGTGATCCTTGTCGCCTTTCTCATGGCGAGCCGCATTCCGTTCTTCTCCGGCAAGAAGATCGGCCGCATCCCGCGCGAATGGTTCATGGCCATCCTCTTGGCAGTGGCGGCGACCCTGCTGCTCCTCGCGACCTTTCCGATGGAGATGATGATCGTGCTCTCCATCGCCTATCTCGCGACGACGCCCTTCGCGATACGCCGCTGGCAGCGCTACGCCCGCATGTCCATCGTACAAGGCGCCAAGTAAGCCGGAACCTGCACCACACATCCCCTCCATGTCGCCGGACGCCGACGTCGCGTGGGGGGGGGGGACACACCCCCTCGCGACTGGCCATTGGCTTCTTGCGGCGCGGATGCGGCGCGCCGAGGCGCCGACCTTCCATCTAACGGTAGAATGGCCGAGGATGTGCCGAGTTCCGCGGTCCGCGAAGGCGTCTGCGGGCGCTTAGTAGCGGCCGTTTGCGACGCCCCATCGGCGCAGCTCACTTGCCGTCAGCACGTGGATGCTCTGCGACGGGGTGCGCTCGGCCGAGGAGATCATCAAAGGATCGACGCCCATGCGCGCAGTGTAGCCCTTGAGGGTCGAGGCGGCGGCGCGGTGCTCGGCGCGCTCGTCGGCACCGGCCAGCGCCTCGGTAGCTGCCTGCATGCGATGGATGCCGACGCGGCTGCGCCCCGGCACGTAGCGGCGGCTGGCGCCGACCAGGGCGTAGGCGCAGGCGGAATAGCAGGCGCCGGCCACGGCCACGCCGTTCTCGGTGACGCCGGCGACCACCGCCGTGACCCCGCGGCTGCGGAACAGCGAGCCAAGCGACACCGCCGCCCCGACGTTGCCGCCGGGCGAGTTCAGGTACACCGGCGTGCCCGGCGCCACCGGCACGGCGGCGAACTCGCCGGGCGTGTCCATGGTGATCTGCCCGACGGCGACGATCCCCGGGCGGCCGTCGACGATGGTCGGCTGGAACGACATGGCCGATGCGGCGCTCGCCGTGCCCGCGAGCAGGAGCGCCAAGGCGAAACGCTTCAGGGATGGGACGACCATGATCGAGCCTCCGGTTGACGGAACGCGAAGGTACAGGGATCGGCGCGCGCCACCAGGATTTAGTAGTCTAGGGCGAAGCCAGCGCCTTGCTAAAACGCGCGATCGCCGCCTCCAGGGGCAGCGTCTCGCGCTCTCCGGTGCGGCGCGTCTTCACCTCGACCTTGCCGTCGGCGAGGCTTTTGGGCCCGACGATCACCTGGTGCGGCAGGCCGATGAGGTCGAGCCGCGCGAACTTGCCGCCGGGCCGCTCGTCCGTGTCGTCGTAGAGCACCTCGACACCGCGCTTGGTCAGCGCGTCGTAGATCGTCTGGCAGGCCGCATCCGTCGCGGCGTCGCCGACCTTGAGGTTGGCCAAGCCCACCGCGAAGGGCGCCACCGCCTCGGGCCAGACGATGCCGGCCTCGTCGTGCGAGGCCTCGATCAGGGCTCCCACGAGCCGCGAGACGCCGACGCCGTAGGAACCGCACTGCGCCGGGCGCTCGACGCCGTCGGGGCCGGCAATCATCGCCTTCATGGGCCTGGTGTATTTGTCGCCGAAGAAGAACACCTGGCCGACCTCGATGCCGCGGGTGGCGACGCGCCTCGCCTCCGGCGTCTCCGCCTCGAAGCGGGCCTGGTCGTGCACGTCCTCGGTGGCGGCGTAGAGCGTGGTCCATTGCGCGACGATCGGCGAGAGATCGCCCTCGTAGTCGGTATCGGCCGGCGGGATCGGCAGGGCGAGCACGTCGCGGTCGACGAAGACGCCGGATTCGCCGGTCTCGGCCAGCACGATGAACTCGTGGGAGAGGTCGCCGCCGATCGGCCCGGTCTCGGCGCGCATCGGGATGCCGGTCAGGCCCATCCGTGCAAAGATGCGGAGATAGGCGACGAACATGCGGTTGTAGGAGAGCTGCCCGGCGGCCTCGTCGACGTCGAAGGAATAGGCGTCCTTCATCAGGAACTCGCGGCCGCGCATCACGCCGAAGCGCGGGCGCTGCTCGTCGCGGAACTTCCACTGGAAATGGTACAGGTTCTTGGGCAGTTCGCGGTAGGACTTCACGCCGGACCTGAAGATGGCGGTGATCATCTCCTCGTTGGTCGGGCCGTAGAGCATCTCGCGCTTGTTGCGATCGGTGATGCGCAGCATCTCCGGGCCGTAGGCGTCGTAGCGGCCGGATTCGCGCCACAGGTCGGCGAGCTGCAGCGTCGGCATCAGCATCTCGACGGCGCCGGCGCGATCCATCTCCTCGCGCACGATCTGCTCGATCTTGCGCAGCACGCGGAAGCCCAGCGGCAGCCAGGAGTAGATGCCCGCCGCCTCCTGCCGGATCATGCCGGCCCGCAGCATCAGCCGGTGCGACAGGATCTCCGCTTCCTTCGGGTTGTCGCGAAGGATCGGCATGAAGAACTTGGAAAGGCGCATCGCGGGCTCGTCGGGCGGAGTGGCGCTTCGTAGCGGAAGCTTGGCCGGGCCGCCACAGGGTTGCGCCTGGCAGCGCTCGCGCAGGCCCTGCCGAAAGTGTGCGCCGCTTATGCAAGGACGAGGACGTAACCGCGGACGCAGGCGAGCAACCTAGGCCGCCGGCGCGGAGTCTCAGTCCGGACGGCGGACGACGATCAGGCCGGCGACGACGTCGTGCAGGCATCGCTTGTCCGGCATCACGAACGAGGCGAGGAACACCGGCGGGAACAGCCAGGAGAGGTAGAGCAGCACGCCGTGGACGGCGGCGGCGAGGAAGCTCGGCGGCGCGCCGTCGAGCGCGCGGGCCTGCAGGTCGAACAGGCGCATGCCCGGCGTCGCCATGTGCCGGCCCGAGAAGGACGTGCCGTTGTAGAAAAACGCGACGAAGGGCCAGGCCGACGGCAGGATGAAGATCGACAGCCCGAGCGTGGCGACGAACAGCACGACCGAAAGCAGCCCGGCCATAAACGAAACCAGCACGAAGTCGAAGGCGAAGGCGAGCATCCGGCGGGAGCGCACGCCAGAATAGGCCGCGGCGGGTAGCTGCGGCCCGGCGAAGTAGGAGACGTTGCTCGAAGTGTCGCTCATGCGATTCGCCTGGTCGTGACGCCGACGAACCGCCGACGCTCAAGATATGGCCGCGGCCGTCTCGGCAGCAAGCTCACATGCGCGGGTTGAACGAGGCGGTGCGCAGCACGGGCCGCCCGATCAGCGCGGTGGAGGTGGTGAGCGTCGCGCCGTAGGCGTTCTTGAGGTCGCCCAGCGCCGCCTCGTGGTCGACGTGCTCGGTGGCGCAGACGGCATCGCTGGGCACCAGGATGTCGTAACCGGCCATGAAGGCACCGTAGGCGGTGTGGCGGATCGCGCCCTGGGTGTGCTGGCCCGCCAGAACGACGTCCTCGACCTCGTAGTCGAAGAGGATGTCTTCGAGCTCGGTGCCGTCGAAGGCGCCGTAGTGCCGCTTGGAGATCAGGATCTCGCGCTCGACACCCTGCGGCGCGAGCTGGTCGATCACGGCGGCGCCGTGGGTGCCGGCCATGGCGTGGCGGCCCCACAGGCCGACCTCGCGATCGTCGGCGCGATGGGCGTCGTTGGCATAGACGAGCACCCAATCCTCGTTGGCGCGGGCGTGGTCCATGAGGCGGCGGATCGAGGGGACGATGGCCATCGCGCGCGCCTCGTTGGCCAGGGCGCCGGTCACGAAGTCGTTGAGCATGTCGACGACGATGAGGGCTCTCATGGATTGGTCTCCTCGGCCGCGCGACGAATGCGCCGCCTCGTTAAGTGCGCCTTCGCGCGCGACGGCACAAGGCCGCGAGGCCCGCCGCGGGAGAGGCTTGAACAGCTTAGCGCAGCGGCCGGCTCGCTTCAGAGCGGCGGTTCGAAGCTCTCGATGGCGATGCCGAAGCCCGACAGGCCGACATAGGTGCGCGGTGTCGCGGTGCGCAGCCGGATCGAGCGCACGCCGAGGTCGCGCAGGATCTGCGCGCCGAGCCCCACGTCGCGCCACTCGCGGGTGCGCTCCTCCTCCGAGCCGGCGGGCTGCGCCACGCCGGAGCGCGCGGGCACGCCGGCGGCGCCGTCGCGCAGGTAGATGAAGACGCCCCTGCCCTCCTGGCGGAAGCGGGCGAACACCTTGCCGATCTCGACGCCGCCCTTGATCACGTCCTCGATGATGTCGACGCGGTGCAGCCGCGTCGGCACGCCCTCGCCGCTGCCGATGTCGCCGTGCACGAACGCGAAATGCTGCACGGGGTCGAACGGCGTGACGTAGGCGTGGCCGGTGAGCGTGCAGCCGTCCTTCTCGACCGGAAAGGTGGCGACGCGCTCGACCAGCTTCTCGCGCGCCTGGCGATAGGCGATGAGGTCCGCGACGCAGATGCGTTTGAGGTCGTGCTCGGCGGCGAAAGCGTCGATCTGCCCGCCGGCCATGACGGTGCCGTCGTCGTTGGCGAGCTCGCAGATGACGCCGACGGTCGGCAGCTGCGCGAGCTTGCAGAGGTCGACCGCCGCCTCGGTATGGCCCGAGCGCATCAGCACCCCGCCCTCCTTGGCGATCAGCGGGAACACGTGGCCCGGCCTTACGAAGTCGGCGGCGCCCATGTTGCCGTTGGCGAGCGCGCGCACCGTGTTGGTGCGCTGCTCGGCCGAGATGCCGGTGGTAAGCCCGTGCCGCGTGTCGACGGTGACCGTGAAGGCGGTACCCAGCGGCGCGTCGTTGGCCGCGACCATCGGCGCAAGCTGCAGCCGCTTGGCGTCGTAGGCGGTGATCGGCGCGCAGACGATGCCGCAGCAGTGCCGGATGATGAAGGCCATCTTCTCCGGCGTGCACAGCGAGGCGGCGCAGACGAGGTCGCCCTCGTTCTCGCGGTCGTCGTCGTCGGTGACGATCACGATCTCGCCGCGGGCGAAAGCTTCCAAAGCTTGCACGACCTGGGCCTGGGCGACGGCATGATCTTTGGGGGACAAGGATGCTTTTCTCGAGCTGCGGCGCGTCCCGCATATGGGGCCGCTTACAGCTTTGCGCGCGGCGAGGCGAGACGGCCTTGACAGCGCCGGCCGGCGGCGCTGTCTGCGGTGCGGCCTGGAAGGATGATGAACGATGCGCTGGTGGCTGCGGGTGGTGCTGACGCTGGTGCTCGGCCCCCTGGTCTGGTGGAGCGTCGTGGGCTACGTCGCGACCCAGCAGGGCATGACGTCCACGCAATGGCTGCAGGCGATCCCGACGAAGCTGCCGGAGGTCTACCTCCTCTACACGCTGCCGGCGCTGCTGCTCTGCGCGATTCTCTACGGCATCGATCTCCTGCTCGATCTGCTCTCGCTCGACCTCTTCACCGTCCTCGTGTCGCCGCTCGTCGCCTACGCCCTGGCCTGGGCGGCGGTGCGCTTCATCCCCGAGCAGCACGTGCGGGCCGCCGGCTCGGCCCTGCCGCTGTTCGCCTGCTACGGCCTGGTCTGGGGCCTGACGATCCGCGAGCCGCTGCGGCGGCACGACCGCGACGAACGCGAGATGGGCCGGAACGAGGCCTGACGCGGCGTCCGCAAGCCGCGCCGGCGCGGCCTGACGAAAGCCTCAAACAAGGCTAGGGTCGCGGCGGATGACCGATTACCACCTCGCCTTCACGCCGCTCCTCGCCTTGCCGCTGCTCGTGGTGCTGGCGGTCGCCGGCGCGGCGATGGTGGCGCTGGGCGTGGTGCTGCGCCAGCGCGCGGTCTGGCTGCGCGCGCTCGGCCTCGCGGTGCTGCTCGGCTGGCTCGCCGGCCCCCGG
>CAXTQM010000025.1:6387-10492 GCA_964246205.1 uncultured Beijerinckiaceae bacterium
GCGCCTCGCGCTCGTGCTGCTGGCGCTATTCGACCCTTCGCTGGTGCGCGAGGACCGCACGCCCTTGAAGGAGGTGGTGGCCGTCGTCGTCGACCGCTCCGGCTCGAACATGATCGGCGAGCGCCCGGCGCAGACCGAGCGCGCGTTGGCCGAGTTGACGAAGCGCCTGAAGGCGCTCGGCAACGTCGACGTCCGCGTCATCGAGGGCGGCCAGGACAACGGCGCCAACGAGGGCACGCAGCTCTTCACGGCCCTCAACGCCGGCCTCGCCGACGTGCCGGCCGAGCAGGTCGCCGGCGTCTTCATGATCACCGATGGCGTGGTCCACGACATCCCGGCCAAGGCCGCCGCCCTCGGCTTCAACGCGCCGCTGCACGCGCTGATCACCGGGCACGAGGGCGAGCGCGACCGCCGCATCGAGCTGATCGAGGCGCCGCGGTTCGGGATCGTCGGCAAGGAGCAGACGATCTCGCTCAAGGTGCTCGACACCGACAATCACGGCGAGCCGGTCAGCCTCGCCGTCCGCCGCGACGGCGTGCCGGTGTCGGCGATCCAGGCCACGGTCGGCGAGACCATCAAGGTGCCGGTTAAGATCGAGCACGGCGGCAACAACGTCGTCGAGCTGGAGGTCGCCGCCCTGCCCGGCGAGCTGACCGACCTCAACAACAAGGCCGTGGTGACCATCGACGGCGTGCGCGACAAGCTGAAGGTGCTGCTGGTCTCGGGCGAGCCGCACCAGGGCGAGCGCATGTGGCGCAACCTCTTGAAGTCCGACGCCAACGTCGACCTCGTGCACTTCACCATCCTGCGCCCGCCGGAGAAGCAGGACGGCACGCCGATCAACGAGCTCTCCCTGATCGCCTTCCCGACGGCCGACCTGTTCGGGCGCAAGATCAAGGATTTCGACCTCATCATCTTCGACCGCTACTCGAACCAGAGCGTGCTGCCGCCGATGTATCTCGACAACATCGTGCGCTACGTTCGCGACGGCGGCGCCCTGATGCTGGCGGCAGGACCCGACTTCGCCAAGACCGAGGGCATCTTCTTCTCGCCGATCGGGCGCATCGCGCCGGCGCGGCCCGACGGCACGCTGATCGAGCGCGGCTTTCGCGCCGGCGTCACCAAGGACGGTCGGAAGCATCCCGTCACGCGCGGGCTCGTCGGTCCCGGACAGTCCATGGCCGGCGGCCAGCCGAGCTGGGCGCCGTGGTTCCGGCAGATCTCGGCCGACGTTACGCGCGGCGTCTCCATCATGGACGGCGCCGAGGGCAAGCCCGTGCTGGTGCTCTCGCGCGAGGGAAAGGGCCGCGTCGCCGAGCTGCTGTCCGACCAGATGTGGCTGTGGGCGCGCGGTTACGACGGCGGCGGGCCCTACCTCGACCTGGCGCGCCGGCTGGCACACTGGCTGATGAAGGAGCCCGATCTCGAGGAGGAGGCGCTGCGCGCCGGCTCCGACGGCAAGCATTTCACCGTGACCCGCCAGAGCCTGCACGACCAGGTGACAGCGGCCGTCGTCACCCTGCCATCGGGCAAGACGGAGACGGTGAAGCTCGCCGCCGGAGAGCCCGGGCTGTGGTCGGGCGCGATCGAGGTCAAGGAACTCGGCCTCTACAAGGTCACCGTTGGCGACCTCTCGATCCTCGCCAGCGTCGGGCCGGAGAACCCGCGCGAGTTCCAGGAGGTGGTCTCGACCCCCGAGAAGCTGCGCCCCCTCGCCGAAGCCACCGGCGGCACGGTGCGGCGCATCGCCGACGGCGCGTCCGGCGCCGTCATCCTGCCGCGCATCCTGGAGATGCGCGACAGCCCGATCTACGGCGGCTCCGACTACGCCGCGATCCGCCGCACCGGCGCCAGCGAGGTCAAGGGCATCGGCCTGGCGCCATTGGCGATCGGGTTCGTCGGGCTGATCATCCTTCTCGTTAGCCTGCTTGCCGCATGGCTCTACGAGGGACGCGGCGCCCCGGCGTGAACTGATCCGCCCATTGCTAGCGCGAGATCGATTGCAGCGCCTGCGCGGCTTCGGCCATCCGCGGACGCGTGGCCGGCTCGTCTGTGCAGGCCCGCTGCAGGTCTTGTGCTGTCTCGGGAGTTTCGTCGCAGCGCGCGAGCAGCTCGCCGAGCAGTACGCCGAAGGCGAGGACGTCGAGCCGCTCTAGCCTCGTTGCGTCGTCAGGCGGCATGAAGGAGGTTGCGCCGAAGTCGCTCAGCACGGCGGCGCCCGCGGTGCCGTCCCAAAGGATGTTATGGGCGTAGAGGTCGCCGTGCAGCAGGCCGCGCTCATGCAGGTGGGCGCCGGCGCACGCGATTTCCGCGGCGAGGCGCAAGGCCACCCCCGCCGACAGGCGCAGGCCGGCATCGTAGACGTCGCGGCTGCAGCTCGCCAAGCTCGGCGGGTCGGCCAGCACCCGCCAATGCGGCGGCAGCAGCGGCATCAACAGCGCCTGCGCGCCTTCGGGATGATCGACCACGCGGCCGATCGCGCCGGCGAGGTTCGCGTGCGCGCCCGCCGCAAGACAGGCCGCCATCTCGCGCTCCGGCAGGCCGTCGCTGGTCATCGTGCCCCTGAACAGCTTCACCGCGACAGGCTCGCGGTCGGCGGGGCTCTTCTCCCATTCGGCCGCGTAAATGCGGCCCGAGGCGCCCTCCCCGAGCAGTGAGCCGAGCCGGAGGTCGCGCCACGCGATCGGTGCCGACGCCGGCGCGTCAAGCGCCGCGTCGAACGGGTTCCCCGACCAGGCCAGCCAAGCCAAGCGCGGCATGTCCGCGAGCCAGGGCGGCAGCGCCTCGAAGCAATTGGCCGAGAGCCGCAGCAACTCGAGCTTTGGCGCCGTGGCCAGGCTTTCCGGCAAAGCGCGGAGACGATTGCCGGCGAGCATCAGCTTCTGCAGCGCCGGCCGTTCGCCCAGCGCTTCCGGCAGGCGCTCGACGGCGTTGTCGGTGAGCGTCAACCAGCGCAATCGCGGCGGCAGCGCCTCGGCGGGGACCTCCCGCAGGCCGCAACCGCGGAATCCGAGCTGTTCGAGGGCCGCGCAATCGCCCAGCGCCGGCGGCAGGCGCTCAAAGGGATTTCCGGAGGCAAACAGCACGCGCAGTCGACTCAGCCGACCGAGATCATCCGGTAAGCGGGTCAGCGCATTGTCGCCGAGGTCGAGCACCTCCAGCGTATCGGCGAGGTCGAATATCTCCTCCGGCCAAGTGCTGAGGCCGAGGCTCGGGAGCTTAAGGATGGTCGTGCCGGCCAGCCGGCCGGCGCGCAATGCCGCCAGGCGGTCGACACTCGTCGATCGATCGTCGATATCCGTTTCCTTTCGGTTGTCCGAACCTGCAAGCTTGCCGGCGGCTCAGGTCGTGACCCGAAAAGTCATAGGTCGGCCACTCGTTTCTCCCGTTTCGATGCGCTCAGGCCGAACGGCCGCGACTGCGCAGCCCTTCGAGCGGCCGTTGCATTGCCGGCCGACGGCGCGTGCGATGATTCCATGCGTCAGCACCGCAAAAGCTCCCAGCAAGCAGCAAGATCCATACAATCCCACCATTACGTCAAAACGGCCCGGCTCTTGCAATCTGGCCGCGAGGCACATGCGGCATCGATCCGTGAGGCTCGAAGGCGCCTGCCGCATGCGGCTCGTGGGGAAGCGTCGATGAAGCTTGTGATGGCCATCATCAAACCATTTAAGCTGGAGGAGGTCCGCGACGCCCTGACGTCCGTCGGCGTGCACGGCATGACCGTGACGGAAGTCAAAGGCTACGGGCGGCAGAAAGGGCATACGGAAATCTACCGTGGCGCCGAATACGCGGTGAGCTTCCTTCCCAAGCTGAAGATCGAGGTCGGCGTTTCGCCCGAACTCCTCGGCCCCGTGATGGACGCGATCACCAATGCCGCGCGCACCGGCCAGATCGGCGACGGCAAGATCTTCGTCACCGACGTCGAGCAGGCCGTGCGCATCCGTACCGGCGAACGTGACCTCGAAGCGCTTTGACACTCCTGGCCCTGCAACTCCGAGTCGGAGCAATCGATGAGCTTCAAGGTTACTAGAGACACACGGAAGGCGGTCGGCCTCGGCCTCGTGATCGCCGCCGTGGTGCTGGTGACGCCGGTGGCCTTCGT
>CAXTQM010000025.1:10502-13505 GCA_964246205.1 uncultured Beijerinckiaceae bacterium
GACCGCCACGCCCGAACCCAACACTGCCGCGCAAGCCGCCGCCGCCGCGACGCCGGCGTCCGCCGCGCTGGTGCCAAACAAGGGCGACACGGCCTGGATGCTCGTCTCCACCGCTTTGGTGCTGATGATGTCGATCCCGGGGCTCGCGCTGTTCTACGGCGGCCTCGTGCGCTCCAAGAACATGCTCTCCGTGCTCAGCCAGGTCTTCATGATCGTGGCGCTCGTCTCCGTCATCTGGTGCCTCTATGGCTACTCGCTCACCTTCACCACCGGTCCGGATGGCTTTCTTGGCAGCTTCATCGGGGGCTTCGACCGCTTGTTCTTGAAGGGACTTACTCCCGTTTCGACGGCCACAACGTTCTCGAACGGCGTGGTCATCCCTGAATACGTGTACATGGCGTTTCAGATGACCTTCGCCTGCATCACGCCGGCGCTGATCGTCGGCGCCTTCGCTGAGCGCATGAGGTTTGGCTCGCTGATCGTGTTCGTCGTGCTTTGGGTGACGTTCATCTACGTCCCGATCGCCCACGCTGTCTGGTTCTGGCAGGGACCGGATGCCATCGGCGATGCCGCTAAGGCCCTTGCCGCCGCCAAGGATCCGACCGCAAAGGCAGCGGCACAGGCCGTTCTCGACAAGGTGATGGGTTCCGATACCACGATCACCAACATGGCGGGCTACTTCAACCAGAAGGGCGCCCTCGACTTCGCCGGGGGCACCGTGGTGCACATCAACGCCGGCATCGCCGGCTTCGTCGGCGCGCTGATCCTCGGCAAGCGCGTCGGCTATCCTCGCGAGCCGATGCCGCCGCATTCGTTGGTCATGACCATGATTGGCGCGTCGCTGCTCTGGGTGGGCTGGTTCGGCTTCAATGCCGGATCCAACCTCGAGGCCAACGGCGTCACCGCGTTGACTTTCGTCAACACGTTCATCGCCACATCCGCCGCGACGCTGTCCTGGCTCTTCGCGGAATGGCTGGTCAAGGGCGAGCCCTCGCTGCTCGGCATGTGTTCGGGCGCGGTGGCCGGCCTCGTCGCCATCACGCCGGCCTCCGGTTACGTCGGGCCGATGGGCGCGATCGTGCTTGGTCTCGTCGTCGGAGTGGCCTGCTTCTTCTTCGTCTCCGTGGTGAAGAACAAGATCGGCTACGACGACTCGCTCGACGTGTTCGGGGTCCACTGCGTCGGCGGGATCATCGGCGCCATCCTGACCGGCGTCCTTGTGGCGCCCTACCTCGGCGGCGTCGGCATCACCGACTACACGCTGAAGCCGGGCACGGCCTCGCCGGGCGCCTACGACATGGCCACGCAGGTCCTGATCCAGTGCAAGACCGTGGCTTTCACCCTGCTGTGGTCGGGGGTCGGTTCAGCGATCCTCTACAAGCTCGTCGACCTGACGATCGGACTACGGGTCTCTGTCGATGCCGAGCGCGAAGGTCTCGACATCGCCGAGCACGGCGAGCGCGCCTACAACACCTGATCGGATCACGCGTCGCGCAACCTTCAGCCCCGCCGTCGCGAGATGGCGTGGCGTCTTTGTGCGAAGGCGAGTAATTATCGCGGCGAAGATTGTCTACGGACGAACGGAGCTCGGCGATCGGGTCGGCGCCGCGCGCGGCGCCTTCAATGCGGAACCGGGAACGGCATCGCGTTCGGTGTGGGTCAGATCGAACAGCCTCTCCTCGAGAACAACCACGAGATCGACGGCGCCTTTGTGGATGCGGGCATCCGCCCACATCCTGAACGCGATCTCACGCTGGCGACGACATTGTTCTTCGATGGCGACGATGACGCTTCGTTCGAAAGGGCTTGTTTGGTTCGAGCGCATCACGGCTCCGATGCTGAGCAACCATCGTTACCGACGATGACATCTCGCGCCTGCCAATAGCACGGATTTCAGTGGCCGCGCCGTCCTGTTTTTCGGCGGGTGGCGCCACTCGTGCGAAATCGCGTCTTTCAAGGTTAAACCGCCGTTAACCGTGCCCCGATAGCCTGATCCGAAGGCAGGTTCTCCGCCTGCATGCCCAGCAGGCCCGGATGCGCACGACGACCAGCCACTCGGCTCTCGACCACATTCCGGAAGCGCTTCGCGTGTTTGCCGCGAAGCGGTTCGCCGAGCTGATCGGCGCCGCGCTGCTATTCGGGCTCGCTGCGCTCGCACTTGCCCTCATGACCTGGTCGATCACCGATCCGAGCCTCGATCACGCGACGGCGGCGCCGGTGCACAATCTGCTCGGCCGATATGGCGCCATCTCCGCCGATCTGGTCATGCAGATATTCGGAATCGCCGCCCTCGCTGCTTTGCTGCCGCCGCTGTTCTGGGCCTGGGGCCTGCTGATCGAGCATCGCCTGCCGCGCCCGGCAATGCGCCTTTTGCTTTTGTTGCTCGGCACCGCCTGCGCCACGGGTGTCGCCGCCGTCCTGCCGGTGACCGCGCACTGGCCGCTTCCCACCGGGCTCGGGGGCATTCTCGGCGACGCCATCATGGCGCTGCCGCGCAAGCTGCTGTGGGCGGTCAAGCCGGCGCTTCTCGGCGTCGCCGCCGTGCTCGGGCTTGGCGCAGTGCTACTGCTCTCCGCATCGGTCGGCCTTCGCGAGCGCACGCCGCTCGATCTCGGGGAGGACGATGATGAGCCCAGGCCACGGCCGGTCCGCCGCGAGATCGACGACGACGATGCCGCAGGGGAACCAGGCCTCGGCCTGCTCTCCCTCGGCGCGCTGATCCACGCCTGCCTCGGTCTCAAGAACGCGCTGAGGGCCCGCCTCCGCCGTCTTGGCGCCCCGCTCGACCGTGAGCGGACCGCGGCGCGCGAGACGGGCTTCGCCGAGGCGGGCTTCCGGGAGCGCGGGTTCGACGTGCCTTTCGACCTCGCCTTCGCCGCCGAGCCGAACGTACCGGCGCCGCTCCCGTCGAGCTTCGATGCCAGCGCTTACGCGCCGCCGGCCCTGCGCGCCGCCGCACGCGAGCGCGGCGATGCTCCCGCGCCCGTCGAACCCGCGCTCCCG
>CAXTQM010000026.1:0-13418 GCA_964246205.1 uncultured Beijerinckiaceae bacterium
TCTCAGCGGCGGTCAGATCCTCAAGCCGCTCCTGGCCCGTACGTTGGGGCTCGGTGTCGACGCGCTGGCCTTCTACGATTTCCCCGCCTACGCCGACCTCGCCGCGCCCAAAGCGTCGATGCGGGCCGCGCTCGACGCCGTGCCTGTGGAAAGCCCGCGCGCCCTGGCGATCCGCGAGGAGGCGGTGGCCGCCTTCGCCCACAACATCGCGGTCTCGGAAGCGGTGCAGGCGGCCCTCGTGCCGACGTGAGCGAGCCCCGCCGCAACGCCTTCGGCCAGCCGATCGGCGATGCGGTGCCGGGCTGGTCGCCGCGCCCGCTGCCGCCGCGCTCGCCGATGGAGGGCCGCTTCTGCCGTCTCGAGCCACTCGATGCCGAGCGCCACGCCGACAAACTCCACGCCGCTTACGCCGAAGCTCCCGACGCTTGCGACTGGACCTACCTGTCTCACGAGCGCGAGCCGAACCGCGAGGCTTTTCGCGCCTCCGTCGTCGAACGCGCCGCCTCGACCGATCCGCTGCACATGGCGGTGATGGTCGGGGCGGTGGCGGTCGGGCAGGCCGCCTTGATGCGGATCGATCCCCTCAACGGAGTGGTCGAGATCGGCCACGTTCACTTCGCGCCGCGCCTGCAGAGGACACCCGCCTCGACCGAGGCGATTGTCCTGCTGATGCGCCGCGCCTTCGACGAACTCGGCTATCGGCGCGTGGAATGGAAGTGCGACAGCCTGAACGCGCCATCACGCAGCGCAGCGCTTCGTCTCGGCTTTAGATACGAGGGCGTCTTCCACAACGCGATGGTAGTCAAAGGCAGGAGCCGGGACACGGCGTGGTACGCGGCGATATCGTCGAATTGGCCGGCGCTGAAACGCGCTGCCAATCTCTGGCTGTCACCCGAAAACCGAGACGCCAATGGACATCAGGTCCGCGACCTCGCTAGCCTCAGAGGTGACGTCGCCTGACGCCGGCATCGAAGGCCACGCGACAGACGGGACTCAGAGCGGCACGGTTGGTCTTCATGCAGCTCAACAGGCGCGCCTCGTCGGGATAGGTGCCATAGCAAAAGCGCACGGCATCGGATGTGCACGCGGCCTTCTCGGCGTCGGTGACGTGAAATTCGTCCGCGACGGCGACCACCGAGCCGAACAGGCTGATCACCATTGCCAAAAAGACCCACCTCAACATCAAGCCTCCTGCACGTGCGCCTAGCAATTGCGAAAGAGCGCAATTGGTTGCCCGTCCCTAAGGGTTGCGTGGGATAAGGTAAAGACGGAGGCGCATCGGCGGCGTCCGTTCGGCTTGCTTTCCCTTCTCTCTCGCGCGCTTGCCGCTCGGCGCGCCTCGCGTATGATCTTTCCGCCATGAACCCTCATCTCCAGCTTTCGCGCCGCGGCATGCTCGCCGGCACCGCCGCCGCCTTGCTCGCGCCGGTCGTCAACGTGACGCGCGCGGAGGCGCTTCCCACGCTACGGGTCGGCACCCTGCCGTTCGGCGCCGTGCATTGGGAGATCGCGACGATCCTCGACAACGGTCTCGACAGGGCGGCCGGCGTCTCCGTCGAGAACGTTCCGCTGGCCTCCAACGAGGCGGCGCGGATCGGCTTCCTGTCCGGCTCGGTCGACTCCATCGTAACCGACCTCCTGTTCGCGGCACGGCTGCGCTCCGAGGGCAAGAGGATCAAGTTCCTGCCCTATTCCACCAGCGAGGGAGCGCTGGTGGTCAAGCCCGGCTCGCCGATCAGAAGCATCGCCGACCTTGAGGGTAAGTCGATCGGCATCGCCGGAGGCGCGCTCGACAAGAGCTGGCTGTTGCTCCAGGCCGCCGGCAAAGCGCAGGGGCTCGACCTTGCGACGAAAGCCAAGCCGGTGTTCGGCGCACCGCCGCTGCTGTCGCTCAAGGTCGAGAATGGCGAGCTCGACGCCGGACTGTTGTACTGGACCTACGCCGCCCGACTCGAGGCGCAGGGTTTTCGCACCGTGATCACCGTGGAGAAGATCGCCGAGCAACTCGGCGCCAAGGGGCCGATCGCCTTCGTCGGCTTCGTGTTCCGCGACGGCCTGGCGGAGGCGACGCTGGCCGGCTTCGGAAAGGCGGCGCGCCGGGCCGAGACGATGATGGCCGACGATCCCGCCATCTGGGCCAAGCTCCGCCCGCTGATGAAGGCGCCGGACGAGAAGACCTTCGAGGCCCTGAAGGCGGCGTTCCAGCGTGGCATCCCGACCCAGCCGCTCGCCGCGGAGATCGCGGAGGCCACGGCCTTCTACGTCACGCTCGCCCGCATCGGCGGGCCGGGCCTCGTCGGCAACGCGACGGCGCTTCCCGAGGGACTGTACGTGGATCCCAAGGTCTACGGCTGAGCGTGCGACGCGTCGTCCGCTTTGTCCTGTCGCTGGCCGGTCTCGTCGTCGTCTGGGCGCTCGTCGTCGCTCTGTTTCATCCCCAGCGGCTGCCGCCGCCCGGCCAGGTGTTCGCCTACATCGGTCACGACCTCCTGCACGGCGACATGCTCTACAACCTCGCCATCACGCTGTGGCGGTCGGTCGCCGCCTTCTTCATCGCCATGCTGTTTGGCTGCTGGCTCGGCCTCGCGCTCGGCCGTTCGCGGCGCGAGGACGACGCCTTGATGCCCTGGGTGCTGTTCTTGCAGAACACGCCGCTCATCGTCGTCGCCGCGCTGTTCTTCATCTGGTTCCGCTCGACGGAAGCGACGGCGATCGCCGCGGCCGTCGTCGGCAAGTTCCCCAACAACACCATCATCGTGCGCGACGGCGTGCGCACCTTCGATCCCGCGCTCGACGAGATCGCCACGATCTACAGGTTCTCGTTCCTGGCGCGCTTCAAACACGTGCTGTGGCCGCAGGCCGTGCCCTTCGTCATCGTCGCCGCGCGCTCGGGCATCGGCGTGGTGTGGAAGATCGTCATCGTCATCGAGCTGTT
Organism: uncultured Beijerinckiaceae bacterium; assembly: GCA_964246205.1. Lineage (GTDB taxonomy): Bacteria > Pseudomonadota > Alphaproteobacteria > Rhizobiales > Beijerinckiaceae > RH-AL1. The sequence continues at coordinate 2,936 of CAXTQM010000026.1, forward strand.
CGGGATGTCGAGCGGCGTGGGCTTCCAGATCTATTCGCACTTCCAGCTGTTCGAGACGGTGCCGATCCTGGGCTATAGCGTGGCCTTCACCATCCTGATGCTCGCCATCGAGCTGTTCATCCTTCAACCGCTGGATTTCTATGCCCGACGCTGGCGCCCCGCGGCTGCTTGAGGCGAACATCGAACGCAAGGTCCACGCGAGTGGCGGCGAGATCCTCGAGATCATCGCGGGCCTGCGTTTCACGCTGCGGCGCGGCGACGTCACCTGTCTGCTCGGCCCTTCGGGCTGCGGCAAGACCACGGCCCTGCGCATCATCATGGGGCTGGACCGCACCTATGAAGGACGCGTGACGCCACCCATCGAGACGCTCCGCCTCGGCGTCGTGTTCCAGGATGCGCGGCTGCTGCCGTGGCGCACCGTCGCGCAGAACGTGCACCTCGCCGCGCCCGCGATGGCGCGCGAGGCTCTCGACGCCCTGCTCGCCGAGGTCGATCTGTTGGAGTGGCGCGACCACCGCCCGCTGCAGCTCTCCGGCGGCATGGCGCGGCGGGTGGCGCTGGCGCGGGCGCTGGCGGTCGACCCCGACCTGCTGATCCTCGACGAAGCCTTCGTCTCGCTCGACGAACGCAACGCAGAGGCGCTGCGCGCCGTGGTGTTCGGCGCCGTGGAGCGCCGCCGCGCCACCGTGCTGATGGTGACGCACGATGTGCGCGAGGCTCTGCTCGTCAGCGATACCATCCTGCTGCTTGGGCCGCGTCCCACGAAGGTGACCGCGGAGCTGACGATGACGGTGCCGCGCGCGCAACGCGATGCGGCCTGGCTCGAGAGGGAGCGCGAGAGCCTGCTGGCTACGCATCGCGCCGTGCTCGACCTCATCTGACGCGAAGTTTGGTCGCACCCGCAGCCATGCCGCGGCAGCGAAGCTCGGAATGCTGCGGCGCAGCGTACAGCGAGGCGCAGCTTAGATACGCCTGCAACGCGGATCTAATCCGCCAAAAGAGAGAGGCTGCGGCTTTGAGCGATTTCTAAGAAGGGCTTGCGTCGCCTCGCGAGATGGGTAAGTTCGCGACGTCTTCGGAAACGAAGTCACTCAGAACGTTCTAGGCTGTCGCACAAAGGCAACAAGAAGAAGTCGCGTCGGCGTTACCGCAGAACACCTGAATCTCGACAATCTTGTGAAAGCGCGACCGCTGCGGTCGAAGCTTTTCACGCTCGGAGGAAACCCTATGAAATATTTCGGCCTGGCTGCGGCCACCGCCTGTTTGCTTGCCTATTCCCTGCCCGCGATGGCGCAGGATGCCGCCAAGAGCGATGCCCCGAAGGAAGTCACCGGGCCCACCGCCGCCAAGCTGATGCAGAACCCGAACGACTGGGTCATTCAGACCGGTGACTACGCCAACACGCGTTACTCCAAGCTCGACCAGATCACGTCGGAGAACGTGAAGAACCTCCAGGTTGCCTGGACCTTCTCGACTGGCGTGCTCCGCGGTCACGAAGGCTCGCCGCTCGTTATCGGCGACATGATGTACGTGCACACGCCCTTCCCGAACATCGTCTACGCCCTGAACCTCAACGACGACGGCAAGATCGTCTGGAAGTACACGCCGAAGCAGAACCCCGACGTGATCCCGGTCATGTGCTGCGACACCGTCAACCGCGGCCTCGCCTACGACAACGGCAAGCTGTTCCTCCACCAGGCCGACACCAACGTCGTCGCGCTCGATGCCAAGTCCGGCAAGGAGCTCTGGAAGGTGGCCAACGGCGACCCGAAGAAGGGCGAGACCAACACCGCTACCGTCCTGCCGGTCAACGGCAAGATCATCGTCGGCATCTCCGGCGGCGAGTTCGGCGTGCAGTGCCACGTGACCGCCTACGACGAGAACACCGGCAAGAAGGTGTGGCGCGCGTATTCGGAAGGTCCGGACGATCAGCTCCTCGTCGATCCCGAGAAGACCACGCAGTTCGGTAAGCCGATCGGCAAGGACTCCTCGCTGAAGACCTGGGAAGGCGATCAGTGGAAGACCGGCGGCGGCTGCACCTGGGGCTGGTTTTCCTACGACCCCAAGCTGAACCTGTTCTATTACGGTTCGGGCAACCCCTCGACCTGGAACCCGAAGCAGCGTCCGGGTGACAACAAGTGGTCGATGACGATGTGGGCTCGTAATCCCGACACCGGAATGGCCAAGTGGGTCTATCAGATGACCCCGCACGACGAGTGGGACTACGATGGCATCAACGAGATGCCGCTTGTCGACCAGAAGATCGATGGCAAGGAGCGCAAGCTCATCGTCCACTTCGATCGTAACGGCTACGGCTACACGCTGGACCGTACCAGCGGCGAGCTCCTCGTCGCTCAGCATTACGACCCGGCTGTGAACTGGTCCGACAAGGTCGAGATGGACAAGTCGTCCAAGAATTACGGCCGTCCGAACGTCATCGCCAAGTACTCGACCGAGCACAACGGCGAAGACAACAACTCGAAGGGCATCTGCCCGGCCGCTCTCGGCACCAAGGACGAGCAGCCCTCGGCCTTCTCGCCGAAGACTGGCCTGTTCTACGTGCCGACCAACCACGTCTGCATGGACTACGAGCCCTTCAAGGTCTCCTACACCCCGGGCCAGCCCTATGTCGGCGCCACCCTCTCGATGTATCCCGCGCCGAACAGCCATGGCGGCATGGGTAACTTCATCGCTTGGGACGCCACCAAGGGCAAGATCGTCTGGTCGGATCCCGAGCAGTTCTCGGTCTGGTCGGGCGCTCTCGCCACCGCTGGCGACGTGGTCTTCTACGGTACCCTCGAGGGCTACCTGAAGGCGATCGATGCCAAGACGGGCAAGATGCTCTACAAGTTCAAGACGCCGTCGGGTATCATCGGCAACGTCATGACCTACGAGCACAAGGGCAAGCAGTTCGTGGCGGTCTACTCGGGCGTCGGCGGTTGGGCCGGCATCGGCCTCGCAGCCGGCCTGAACGACCCGAACGCCGGTCTGGGCGCGGTCGGCGGTTACGCCGCTCTCAACCAGTACACCGCTCTGGGTGGCACGCTCACCGTGTTCGCGCTGCCGAACGCTCAGTAAGCAACAAGCCTAAAGCAAGGAGGGCCGGCCCGCTGGGCTGGCCCTTTTTTGTTAAAGATCGAAGCTGCCGTTTCTTCCTTTAGTCTTGGCGACAGGCCGATAAATCACCGCCTGCGACCAACCTTCCAATTGCTTTCGATGCTCGGCCTAGTCTAAATCGTACCGCGGCTCCGTTCGCGAACGGTCGATGCTGCCAAGGTCCGGCAAATGCCGGGTGAGATCAGGAGGAACGTTGCTCATGCGCGCTGGTGGATTCGTCATTGCTCTCGGTCTTGGAGCGGTCCTCGCGGCCGGCGCGGCGCAGGCGGCCGATGGTCCCTACACCGAAGCTCAGGCCGCTGACGGCCACGTCAAGTTCAACAATCATTGTGCCGAGTGCCATGGACCCCGTCTTGACGGTGCTCTCGGACCCAACCTTCACGATGCCAAGTTCCAGGCGATATTCGCAGGCAAGTCGGTGAAAGACCTCCGCGACTTCGTCTATGAGAACATGCCGCAGAATGCGCCCAAGTCGCTCGCCGACGATCAGCTCTATCCAATCCTCGCTTGGATCATGAAGAAGAACAACGTTCCGGCTGGCGACAAGCCGCTGACCAAAGAAGATGTGGCTTCGGCTCAGTTCCCCAAGTCCGAGAAATAAGGCGCGTCGCCGATCCTGCCGGCGCAGCTGTGCTCCATCGTTTGATCCGCAGTAAAGCAGCGCCGCTGGCGGCGCTGTCTGCGCTTGTGGGAGCCTTGCTTCTGCCGCTTGCGCCTGCCAGCGCGCAAGTCGTGCCCGACCTGGTGTCGCGGACAGCGTTGCGGGTGTGCGCCGATCCGGCCAACATGCCGTTCAGCGACCGGTCGAAGCTGGGCTTCGAGAACAAGATCGCCGACATTGTCGCTGATCAGTTGAAGCTTCCCGTGCGTTATCTCTGGGCGCCGTCGGGACCGGGTTTCGCACGTAACACTTTGAACTCCGATCTCTGCGACATCGTGGTTGGGTATGCCGTCGGTTCCGACGTGATGCAGTCGACCAACCCGTACTACCGGTCGACCTACGTCGTCGTCGCGCCAAAAGGCAGTGCGCTGGCCGACGTGCAGAGCCTCGACGATCCCAGGCTCAAGGGCCACGCGCTCGGCGTCTTCGCCGCGACCCCTCCCGTCGATGTCATGCTGAAAAACGGCCTCATGGACAAGGCGACGGTCTACCCGTTGCTGGTCGACCATCGGTTCGACTCGCCGCTTGAAAAACTGATCGGCGACGTCAGGTCGGGCAAGACAGAGGCGGCAATCGTTTGGGGTCCGCTCGTCGGGCTCGACGTGAGCAAGGCCAACGGCGCGCTGACGTTATCGACTTTGTCCAAGGATGCCGACAGGCCGGGCTTCAGCTATCGCATCTCCTTCGGCATCCGCCACGACGAGCCGGACTGGAAGCACAAGCTCGAGGCCATCGAACGCGCCCGCGCCGCCGACATCGACAAGGTGCTGGTCGAGTACAACGTGCCGCTGATCAACGATGCCGGGAAGGTCATTCCGGCCGCGGAGGCTAGGACAGGTGCGGCCACGCTCGACGTGAGTGGCGACAGTGATTCGCACCACGAACGCGGTGCGGGAGCTAAGTCCTCGTCGTTCAAAATGCCGGGGCCGGCGCCGACAGGGCAGCCGGCAACCCAGCCCTGATCAATGAAAGCAGCGGATCTCCGCTTCGGCCTGCGCCCGCCGCAGGTCGGCGACGATGTCGTTCAGGCTCTTGGCAGCGTTGAACTCGCGGGCCTGAGCGCCGACGCCCTGGCGCATCGAGATGATCGTGTCGGCCTCTTCGTACTTGTCGAAGGGCAGGATCGAGGCGATCACGTCGATCGAGCAGGAGCAATGGTCGAGCGCCGGGTGCGTGTTGCCGTTGGCCGCCATGCAGGCCAACACGTAATCGGCCCGCGCCGAGGTCGGGTAGTCGTTGCTGGCCTGCGTGTCGGCCGCCGAAGCCGCCGGGCCGCAAGCGAGGATCAGCCCGGCGGCGAGAAGCGACGCAGCGAGGATCGAGGCTCTCATGGCTTGGTCTCCGAAGCGTATCGAAGCGTTTCGGAGAACAGGGTCTTGCCGCCGTCAACGGCACGGATGTCCATGGCGGCGAGATAGCCGGGCACGTCCTTCGAGACGTCGAACACGTAGCTCATGGTCTGCAGACCTTTCATCCGGTCGGATTCCTGGTCGTTGACGAACGGCGTCACCGAGATGCGCGTGACCGTCACCGGCTTGCCGTCGACGGTGTCCTGCGCCTGCTCGATTTTGGCATTGTCGCGCCACGCCTTCCGGATTGCGTTCTTCAGGTAACGCGGATTGGCCTTGAACAGCGTCGACATCTCCTGGACGTTGTTCTCGAGGATGACGAGCAGCAGCGGATTTTGCTGGTCGGAGCGGAAGGGCCCGGCGGGCTTGCGGTTCATGCCGGAGAACAGTTGCATCTCCGTGGTGCGGCTCGCGGCATCGTCACCCGGCCCCACCGTCAGCACCACGACATCCTTGAAAGGTACGCCGAGCGCGGCCTCGGACGTGGTCTTCTCGAAGGTGTAGTGGAGTTTGGTGCCGGCCGAAGCCATGTCCCACATCGGCGTGCCGAACAGCAGCGTCGCGACGTCGGGCTTGGTCGAGGCGTCGAGGGACGGCGCACTCGCGGCGGGCGTGCCGGAGTCGGCCGAGGCGGAAGCGGCGGCCAACACCAGCAGGGCGCCGAAGGCAACCCCGCGAACCAGTTTGCATGTCACGCTTGGATGTCCTCGACTTCGCGCTGGGGCAGGCGCCCCGGGCCACGATAGATGTAGTCCGGCGCCACGTCGGTCGTAGCCTCAGCGGTGGCCAGCGCCTCGATGCGGGCGTGGAACGGCGACTTCCCGCAGGCCGGATCGGTTGCCGCAGCGTCGCCCAGCAACGCCAGGGCCTGGCAGCGGCAGCCACCCCAGTCGATCTCCTTGCGCTCGCAGGAGCGGCAGGGCTCGGGCATCCAGTCGGTGCCGCGATAGGCGTTGAAGGCCGGCGCGTTGCGCCAGATGTCGCCCAGCGAATGGTCCTGCACGTACCAGAACTCGAGGCCGGGGATCGACTCGGCGGCGTGGCAGGGCAGCACCTTGCCCGAAGGCGCGACGTTCATCAGCTTGCGGCCCCAGCCGCCGGCGCAGGCTTTGGGACGTAGCGCATAATAGTCCGGCACCACGAGGTCGATGACCAGCGTGCCCGAGAGCCGCCGGCGCGCGGCGTCGACGATGCGCAGCGAGCGGTCGACATCGGGCCGCGCCGGCATCAGTGACGCGCGGTTCTTGTAGGCCCAGCCGTAATATTGCGTGTGCGCGATCTCTAGCCGGCGCGCGCCGAGCGTCTGCGCCAGCTCGATGAAGCCCTCGACCTGGTCGATGTTGCCGCGGTGGATCACGGCATTGACCGTCAAGGCCAGGCCGAGGCGCGCGATCTCCGCGGCGAAACGCATCTTGGCCTCGTGAGAGCCCTTGAGGCCGGCGACCTTGTCGGCCGAGGCGACATCGACGCCCTGCAGCGATAGCTGGACATGATCGAGCCCGGCATCGGCCAGGGCAGGCAGCACCGCCAGCGCACGGCCCACGCCCGAGGTGATCAGGTTGGAATAGAGGCCCGCCGACGCGCATTTCGCCGTGATCTCCACGATGTCCTGCCGCGCGGTCGGCTCTCCACCGCTGAGGTGCACGTGGAGGATGCCGAGTGCCGCCGCCTCGTCGAGCACGCGCAGCACGGTCGACGTGTCCATCTCCTGCGAGCGGCGGTCGAGCTCGAGCGGGTTAGAGCAATAGGGGCAGTGCAGCGGGCAGCGGTGCGTCAGCTCCATCAGGATGCCGATGGGGTTGGGAACGCTCGCGATCGGCGTGAGCAACGCGGACGATGTCATGCTGCCTCCACCACCCTCTTGGCGATCAGGTCGCCGATCATGGCCGTCACGTCGCGTTCGATGGTAGCGGGATCGGCGTTGTACCTGGTCGCAAGGTCGCCCGCGATGGCGCCGATCGTCCGCTGGCCGTCGACGAGCTGCAGCACGGCCACCGCCTGGCCGTCGACGTTGAAGGCGCGCTCGGGAGCGAGCAGCACGTGCGCGTCGCGCACCTTGTCGAAGTGCAGGCGCACGCCGCGGGGCAGTTTCGGCACGCTGGCGCCCGTCACCTCGTCCATGGTGGGGGTGCTACTCCGCCGCGATGGCGGTAACGGCCTGGCCGGGGTGCCAGGCGCCGGGAGGAATGACCGAATCCTGCTCGACGTAGGCGTGCTGCAGCGCGTCAAGCTGCGCCCAGAGGACGTTGCACTTGAAGCGCAGGGCATCGCAGACCAACGCCTGGTCTTTCATGGTGTTGGCGTTCTCCTTGACGTAGGCCAGCGCGAAATCGGCATCGCGCGGCGCCTGGGTCAGGCGCTTGCCAAAATAGGCGAGCGTGCGCTCGGAGATGAAGTCGTAATTCTTGAGCATGCCGGTAACGCGCTCGGAGATGATGTTGGGCGAGAACATTTCGGTCAGCGACGAGGCGATCGCCTCGAGCAACGGCTTCTCCCGTACGAAATGGACGTAGGCATCGACGGCGAAGCGCGTTGCCGGCAGCAGGCCCTTCAACGAGGTGACGTAATCGCGCGAAAAGCCGAGCCCGTCGGTCAGCATCAGCCAACGCTCGATGCCGCCATCGCCGGCGTTCTCGCCGTCGTGGTCGACGATACGCTGGCGCCAGATGCGGCGCAGCTCGGGATCCTCCATCCGCGACAGGATAGTGGCATCTTTGATGGGGATCATCGCTTGGTAATAGAAGCGGTTCAGCGCCCAGGCCTGGACCTGCTCGCGGTTCAACTGGCCGCCGTGCAGCAGCTTATGGAACGGGTGCAGGCTGTGATAGCGGCTGGCGCCGATGGAGCGAAGCTCCTGCTCGAGCGCGTCGGGCGACATGAGGGTGTTCACAGGGCGATCTCCATCCCGTCGTGACCGACCTCCCAACCGGAGGCCTCCGCCTGAGCCCGTGCGCTCGTGTCGGAGACGAGGACAGGATTCGTGTTGTTGATGTGGACGAATACGCGCCGACCGACCGCGACGCTCCTCAGACTTTCGATAGACCCGCTGGGGCCCGACATCGGCACGTGGCCCATGCGCCGCGCGCTTTTCACACCCAGGCCCGCCTCGATCATCTCATCATCGGTCCAAAGCGTGCCGTCGAACAAGAGCGCGTCGGCGCCCTCGATGCGGCGCTTCACCGCGTCCGTGACCTCGGCGCAGCCGGGAATGTAGAGCAGCCGCCGGCCAGAGGCGCGGATGTCGAGCCCCACGGTGGTCTCGGTGGCCTCGCCGATCTTAAGGCTTTCGTCCTCCAGCCACAGCGGCACCTTGCCAGGCACCACGAACATCTCGACGGACAGGCCGGGCACCGGCTCGAACGGCGCGTCCAGCGTGATCGGCAGGCGCGGCACGAACTCCGGGTTGGCAACGGAGAAGATGCGGTTGGCGTCGACGCTTTCGCGCGTCATGTCGGTGGCGAAAAGCTTGTATGACTGGCTCTCGCGCAAGGTCAGCAACCCGGCGACGTGGTCAACGTCGCCGTTGGTCAGCAGCACCGCGGAGATAGGCGAATGACGCGAGCCGATCTTTGGATGCAGCACCTCCGTCTCCGCGATCTGCTGGCGGATGTCGGGTGAAGCGTTGACCAGCAGCCAGTGCTCGCCGTCGGCACTCACCGCGATGGACGATTGCGTGCGCGACGAGACCCGGGGGTCGCCGGCGCGAGCCAGCTCGCAAATAAAACAGCGGCAATTCCACTGGGGAACGCCGCCGCCTGCCGCGGAACCCAGGATGACCGCTCTCACGCCCACCCTGTCTCCGTTGAAGTCGTTTGAGTCCTAGAACTCGACGCCGGCGTCGGCCGACTCGTAGCTCGTGACTTCCATGCCAACGCAGATCTCTTCGACGATCGGGGCGACCCAGTTCATGACGCTTCTCCACGGTGCGGATCCCACGGTGGCCGACTTGGCCACTCTAAGAAGATCCTGAGCTTTACTGCTCCCGCCTTCGCGGGCGGTGGCAGTCATATGCCGTCGTCGGGAAAACATGGCAAGTCGATCGGGATCGTCTATCGGGATATTTTTCCTGAGAGAATTATGAGGCAGCGTCTATATTGCGGCGCAGCAAATCGTCAGCGGGCTGTCTCCAGCATGAAGCCGCGCCCGCGCACGGTCACGATGCTGGGCCCGCCGCCGCGGGACACCTCGCCCAGCTTGTTGCGGAGGTAGCCGACGTAGACGTCGACGACGTTGAGTGAGGAGCCGCCCTGGTCGGGCCACAGCCTGTCGTAGATGTCGCCGCGCGCGATCGGCTTGTTCGGCGCGGCCATGAACAGCGCGAGCAGCTCGGCCTCGCGCTGGGTGAAGCGCACGACGGCGTCGTGAAAGCGGGCCTGACGCGTATCGAGATCGAGCGCCAGACCGCCAGCCTCGACGACGCTGACGTTCACCGCGGCGTGGCGCATCAGCTGCGCCCGAAGCCGCGCGACGAGCTCGTCGAAGGAGAATGGCTTCACGATGTAGTCGTCGCCGCCCGCGGCCAGGCCTTCGACACGATCGGACACCTCGTCTTTCGCGCTCAGGAACAGGATCGGCCCGGCAAAGCCGCCCTGGCGGAACGAGCGGCAGAGGTCGTTGCCGGTGCCGTCGGGCAGCATGACGTCGAGCAGTACCGCGCTCGGGCTGGCGCCTGCCATGTGATCCAGCGCCGCCTTTGCCGTGTCGACCCAGCTCACCGCGAAGCCGGCGGCGCCGAGGCCGCGGTTCAGCAGCGCGCCGATGTCGGGGTCGTCCTCGACGACGAGCACGTCCTTACCTGGCATCGAGGAGATCGTTCATGCGGGCGTCGCGAGCGGAAGGGTGATCGCAATCTCGGCGCCGCCGAGCGGCGGTGCGGCCTGACCGAGTGTGACATGTCCTTTGTGCTTGTCCACCACCCAGCTCACCAGGGCGAGGCCGATGCCGTGGCCCGACACGGTCTCGATGGTGCCGCGGCGCCCGTCCTTCTCGCCGCGCCGGGCGAAGCGCTCCAACAGGCCCTGCGGGTCGGCGACGCGCCAGCCCGGGCCGTCGTCGCGCACCGAGAGGCTGGCGGCGCCGTCTTGCCGCCCCACCCTGAGCACGATGCGCGTCGCGCCGGTGGCGTAGCGCAGGGCGTTGTCGATCATGCCCTCGACGATCTGGCGCAGCCACTCGAAGTCGCCCTCGACGAGCACGTCCGCGCCTCCGGCATCTTCGAGCACGATCGCGACGTCCTTGCGCTTGGTGGCACCCTCGAAGGCCTCGACCGCGCTGCTGCAGACCGCCTGGAGCGCCACCGGCCGGAAGTGCAGCTCGATCGTGCCGCTCTCGGAGCGCGCCACCCGCAGCATGTCCT
>CAXTQM010000027.1:0-13290 GCA_964246205.1 uncultured Beijerinckiaceae bacterium
GCCGACCTCGGCGCCTTCGCCCGCGGCGCGACGAGCCTCGGCGGCACCCTGGCCGAACTCGCCGGCCGCTCGGTGCTGGTGGCGACTGCAGGCCAGATCGCGGCGGCCTGCGCCCTCGTCGAGCTCGACGGGGTCGCGCGACGTCTGGTCATCGCCCCGCCCGATCTCGCCAAGGCAGACCTCGACGCCTTTCTCGAGGACGGCGAAGTCGATGCCGTCGTCACCGATCGGCCGGACCTGCATGACCGCACCGGCCAAGTCACCGTTCAAGTCGCCCTGCCCGCGCCGGCCGCAGGGCCTATGCCGGGCCGCACCCACGACACGGAATGGGTGCTGGCGACCTCGGGCACCTCGGGGCGGCCCAAGCTCGTCGCGCACACGCTGGCGGCGCTGACCGACGCCATCTCCCAGGCGCCGCCCGGCGCCGCGCCGCGCGTCTGGGCCACCTTCTACGACATCCGCCGCTACGGCGGCCTGCAGATCTTCCTGCGCGCGATCTTCAACGGCACGGACCTGATCGTCTCGGCGCCGGGCGAGGCGCTGGGTGAACATCTCGCCCGTCTCGCTGCGGCCGGCGTCAGCTCGATCTCCGGCACGCCCTCGCACTGGCGCCGCGTGCTGATGAGCGGGCAGCGCGGCGGCTTCTCGCCGAGCTACGTCCGGCTGTCGGGCGAGATCGCCGACCAGATGGTGCTCGACGCCCTCGCCGAGGCTTTCCCCGGCACCGCCATCGGCCATGCCTATGCGTCGACCGAGGCGGTCGTCGGCTTCGCCGTCGACGACGGCCGCGAGGGTTTTCCGGCCGCGCTGCTGGACCGCGAGGCCGGCGGCGTGACGATGAAGGTGGAGGGGGGCACGCTGCGGCTGCGCTCGACCCGCGCCGCCTCGCGCTATCTCGGCGCCGCGGCGGCCCCGCTCAAGGATGCCGACGGCTACGTCGATTCCGGCGACCTGATCGAGATCCGCGACGGCCGCTGCTTCTTCGTCGGGCGGCGCGGCGGCATCATCAACGTCGGCGGGCTCAAGGTGAACCCGGAGGAGGTCGAGGGCGCCATCAACGCGCACCCCGGCGTGCGCATGTCGCTGGTCAAGGCGCGGCGCAGCCCGCTCACCGGCGCCGTCGTGGTGGCCGAGGTGGTGCCCCGCGACGGCGCCGCGGCCGATGCGGCGCTGAGGGACGCCATCCTCGACCTCTGCCGCGCGCGGCTGCCCGCGCACAAGGTGCCGGCGCTGCTCAAGTTCGTGCCGGCGCTGCCGCTCACCGCCGCCGGCAAGCTCAGCCGCGAGCCTCTCCGAGAAAAAGCAGCTCTTGCTTAACGTCCTCGTCACCGGCGCCAGCCGCGGCCTCGGGCTCGGCATCGCCTGCACCCTCGCCGCCGAGGGCTACCGTGTGCTGGCCGTCGCCCGGACGGAGGGCGAGGCTTTGACGCGCGCCATCGCCGAGGCGGAATGGGCCGGCGCGGGTGCGGTCCATTTCTCGGCCTTCGACCTCGAAGCGCTCGACGACATACCCGACCTCGTGCGCGGGCTGACGAAGGCGCATGGCCCGCTCTACGGCCTCGTCAACAATGCCGGGCTCGGCACCGAGGGCGTGCTGGCGACCATGCCTACGCCTGCCATCGAGCGCCTCGTGCGGCTCAACGTGACGGCGCCGATGCTGCTCGCCAAGCAGGCGGTGCGCTCGATGATGTCGGCCGGTGCCGGCCGCATCGTCAACATGAGCTCGATCGTTGCCACCACCGGCTACCACGGGCTCTCGGTCTATGCCGCCACCAAGGCGGCGATGACCGGCTTCACCCGCTCGCTCGCGCGCGAGGTCGGCCCGCTCGGCATCACGGTCAACGCCGTGGCGCCAGGCTTCGTCGCCACCGACATGACCGCGGGGCTCGGTGCCGAGGGCATGGCGCGGGTGGCGCGCCGCGCTGCGCTGAGACGCCTGCCCGAGGTCGACGACGTCGCCCACGCCGTCGCCTACCTCATGAGCGAGAAGGCGCGTAACGTGACCGGCACGACGCTGACGGTGGACGCGGGGAACACGGCCTAATTTGTCATCCAGGCGCGCAATCGCGAACCCTGAATGACGGGTGTGCTGGCACGGGGGCTGCTGGATGCAGGGCACCGGCTCCTCGTCGTGCCAGATCGGAACGAAGACACAAGGACCAGGTGATGCGCAGCGAGACGGTCGCGATCCACGGGGGCTACGACGGCGACCCGACGACGCATGCCTGCGCCGTGCCGATCTACCAGACCGTCGCCTACGAGTTCGACTCCGCAGACCACGGCGCCGCGCTCTTCAACCTGGAGGTGCCGGGCTATCGCTACAGCCGCATCGCCAACCCGACCTGCGCCGTGCTGGAGCGCCGCGTCGCGCAGCTCGAAGGCGGCGCCGCCGCGCTCGTCACCTCCACGGGCCAAGCCGCCTTCCACTACGCCATCGCCACGCTGGCCGACCACGGCGGCACGATCGTCGCGCCGGCGCAGCTCTACGGCACCACGCATACTTTGCTGGCCCACGTGTTTCCCCGCCAGGGCATCCGCTGCCGCTTCGCCAAGGACGCCAGCCCCGAGGCCATCGAGGCGCTGATCGACGACGACACCCGCGCGGTGTTCTGCGAGAGCATCGGCAACCCCGCCGGCAACATCGCCGACGTCGCGGCGCTGGCCGACGTCGCGCACCGCCACGGCGTGCCGCTGGTGGTGGACAACACCGTCGCCACGCCGATCCTGTTCCGCCCGATCGAGCATGGCGCCGACATCGTCATGGAGTCGCTGACCAAGTTCATGGGCGGGCACGGCACCACGCTCGCCGGCGCTGTAATCGACAGCGGGCGTTTTCCGTGGCGCGAGCACGCCGCCAAGTTCCCGATGTTCACGGTGCCTGACGAGAGCTACCACGGCATGGTCTACTCCGACCATTACGGCGCCGAATGCTACATCGCCCGGGCACGCTCGGTATACCAGCGCACCTGCGGCGCCGTACTCTCGCCCTTCAACGCCTTCCTCATCCTGCAGGGCATCGAGACCGTGGCGCTGCGCATGGAGCGCCACGTCGCCAACGCTCGTGCCGTCGCCGAATTCCTCCGCGCGGATCCGCGTGTGGCCTGGGTGAACTACGCGGGATTCCCCGACAGCCCGTACTACGCGCTGGCGCAGCGGATGATGGGCGACAACGCCTCGTCGCTGTTCACTTTCGGCGTGCGCGGCGGCTTCGAGGGCGGCAAGCGCTTTTACGACGCGCTCGGCCTCGTCAAACGTTTGGTCAACATCGGCGACACGCGATCGCTGGCCTGCCATCCGGCCTCGACCACGCACCGCCAGATGAACGAGGCGGAACAAGCGGCGGCCGGTGTGACGCCCGACCTCATCCGCATCTCCGTCGGCATCGAGCACGTCGACGACATCGTCGCCGACGTCGACCAGGCCTTGGCGGCGGCAGGCACCGTGCACGCCCGCGCGGCGGAGTAGCGCGATGCCAGTCGTCCTCGACACACCCGCCTCGCCCGCTCGCGGCGCCTGCGATATCGAGATCGGCCTGCTGAACAACCTCGGCGATGCCGGCATGGAGAGCGGCGAGCGCCAGCTGGTCGAGCTGCTCGAGCAGGGCTGCGGCGGCGCGCGCGTGCGCCTCAAGCTGTTCTCGCTGCCGTCGATCGTTCGATCGGGCGAGACGCGAGAGTGGATGGCCACGAGCTATCACGGGCTCGACGCCTTGCTGAGCAGCCGCCTCGACGGGCTGTTCGTCACCGGCGCCGAGCCGCGCGCGGCCGACCTGCGCAACGAGGCGTTTTGGCCGCAGCTCGCGCAAGTGATCGATTGGGCCAAGACCGGTACGCGCTCGACGATCTGGTCCTGCCTCGCCGCGCATGCGGCCGTGCTGCACTTCGACGGCATCGCGCGCCGGCCGCTGCCGACGAAATGCACCGGCGTCTTCCCCGTGACCGCCGCCGGCGACCATCCGCTGCTCATCGGCTCGGGCGCGGCGCCGCAGGTATGCCATTCGCGCTGGAACGACCTCGACGAGGGCGAACTCGCCGTCGCCGGCTACACCGTGCTGACGCGTGGCGCGATGGGCGTCGATTGCTTCGTGCGCTCGTACGGCAGCCAGTTCGTGTTCCTCCAGGGCCACCCCGAATACGATGCCGGCGCGCTCGGCCGAGAGCTGCGGCGCGACCTCGCGCGCTGGCAGATGGATCCGGCGTGCATCCCGAGTTGGCCGGCGAACTATTTCGCCGTCAACGACGAAGCGACGTTGCGCGCGCATGTCGCCGCCGGCGATCACAAGGCCGAGCTGCCGGAGATCGTCGCGCCGGCTTCCATAAGCAGCCATTTCGCAGTGGGGCTGATCCGGAACTGGCTGGCGCTTCTCGGCACGAGCACGGCGCGTGCGGCTTGAAACGACCGGCAGCGTTCCTTGGTTGCGGCTCCCGTTCCCCAGCGGGGAGGGGTCGGGCGTGAGGGCCGTGCCGTGCTTCTCGGATGGCCGATACGCAAGGACGGACCCCCATCCCTAACCTCTCTCCGCAAGCGGGAGAGGACGCGCTCCCAACACCTCCCCGATCTCCCGCGCGATCGCGATGAGAGCCGCATCGGCGGCGGGGATCGCGCCGCCGAGGCCGTAGAAATGGTGGACCAGCGAACCATGATCCGTGTGGCGTACGTCCACGCCGGCGCCTCGCAGTTTGGCCGCATAGGCGAAGCCCTCGTCGCGCAGCGGATCAAAGCCGGCGGTGTGGATCAGCGTCGTTGGCAGGCCGGGGGGATCGGCGCGCAGCGGCGAGATGCGCGGGTCGTCGAGCGGACGGCGCGGCGCGTAAAGCGCGAGGTCGGCCGCCATGGTGGTCTCGTCGAGGAGATGGCCGGTGCCGTAGCGCCGCTTCGACTCCCGTGTCTCGGCGAAGTCGAGCACGGGGCAGAGCAGCAGCTGCGCCGCGAGGCGAAGCTGCAGACCGGGCAAGCGGGTGACGATCGCGGCCAGCGTGCCACCGCCGGAATCGCCGCCGACACCCAGGCGGTCCGGCCTGATGCCCAGGGCATCGCTCTCGCGCGCGCAGAAGCGCACGGCCGCGTAGGCATCGAGGATCGCGGCGGGGAACGGATGCTCCGGCGCCAAACGATAGCCGACGGAGACGATGCGGCAGCCGGAAGCGGCGGCGAGGCTGCGGCACAGCGCATCGTGCGTGTCGAGGCTGCCGGCGACGAGGCCACCGCCATGAAAGTAGACAAGCCCGGGCGAGGGATGCTCGGCGCCCGGCGGCACGTAGAGCCGCAGCGGGATCGCGTGACCGCCGCACCCCGGTGCCCCGCGCTCCTCTACCGACACCTCGGCGGCAGGCGCGCGCGAAAACCGCATCAGCCTGGCGAAAGAGGCGCGCCGCTCCTCGACGCTGACCGCGCCGCCCGTTCCGGCGAGCCCGACCATCGCGAGAAAGCGTTGCGCCTTCGGGTCGATGCAAGGCTGGTCCGGCGCCGTCATCGAACCGCCGCGCCCGCGGTCCAGGAGTGCATGCCATGACCTCCACTTCCGACGCCGTCGCGGAGCCTGCTCCGGCTCCGTCGACCGACACCTGGACCTTCTACGAGGGGGCCTGGCATCCGGGCAACCACCCGATCATGGGGCCGCGCACCCATGCCGCTTGGCTCGGCACCACCGTGTTCGACGGCGGCCGCGTCTTCGAGGGTTGCGCGCCCGACCTTCGCGCCCATTTCGAGCGGGCCAATGCTTCGGCCACGGCCTTCCTGCTGGAGGCCCGCGTCGGCGTCGACGAATGGATGGCGCTCGCCCGCAAGGGCATCGCCCGCTTCGCGCCGGACGCCGCGCTCTACGTGCGCCCGATGTACTGGCCCGAGCACGGCGCCGCTGGCGGCGGGGTGCGTTTCGATCCGGCCTCGACCCGGTGGTGCCTGTGCCTCTACGAGGCGCCGATGCCGGCCCCCACCGGCTTCGCCATCACGCTGTCGCCGTTCCGCCGCCCGACGCGGGAGACCGCGCCGGTCGAGAGCAAGGCCGGCTGCCTCTATCCCAACGGCGGCCGCGCGCTGATCGAGGCCGATGCCAGGGGCTTCGGCAATTGCGCCATGCTCGACATGCTCGGCAACGTCGCCGAACTCGCCAACTCCAACATCTTCTTGGCCAAGAACGGCGCGGTACACACGCCGACGCCCAACGGCACCTTTCTGGATGGCATCACCCGGCAACGCACCATCGCGCTGCTGGAGGCGGACGGCGTCGCGGTGCACCAGCGCACGATGCGCTGGGCGGAGTTTTGCGAAGCCGACGAGATCTTCGCCACCGGCAATTTCGCCAAGGTGGTGCCGGTGACGCGTGTCGAGCAGCGCGAACTGGCTGCCGGGCCGGTATGGCGACGCGCCCGAAACTTGTACTGGGCCTACGCGCGAACGCAGCCGGTGGCGGGCTTGTAGCCGCTCAGCCCGCCCGCTCGTAGGTCCCCACCAGCATTCCCTTCGCCAGCACGTGGCCCTTCAGGGCCTCGACCACGGCGCCGCGCCCCGCGCCATCCTCGAGTGCCGCTATCGTGTCGAGCGCGAAGACCTGGAAGCAGTATCTGTGCGGGCCATGGCCGGTCGGCGGGTCGGGCGGCAGCCACCCGGCGGAGAGGAACGAGTTCTTGCCGAGCGTGGCGCCGGCTCGCGCGGTCGGCATCGCGTCGGTGTCGAGCGCCGCCTCGTGGAAGCCGTGGTTCTCCTCGGCCGGGATGTCCCAGACCAGCGCGTGCACCAGCGGTGCCGGCATCGGGCTATCGGCATCCTCCACCACCAGCACCAGCGAGCGGGCGCCCTGCGGGATACCGGTGAAGCGCAGGGGTGGGGACACCTTGGCGCCGTCGCCGGTGTGGCGAGACGGCATCGCGCCCTCGTGGGCGAAAGCTTCACTTGTGACCCGCATGGTCTCGGGCGCGGCCACGTCCTCGCGCGCATAGACGATCTTGCCCAGCCCCGGCCGGATGGAACTCAGCGCGTGGCCGATCGCGGCCGGTACGTTCTCGAGCATGATGCAGCCTCCCGCGTCGAGAATGCTTGGCGAGCCTGCGCGGTTCGACGGGCGCGACCCGGCGAGCGACCTATTTGTCGACGAACGCCTTCTCGATGACGTAGTGCCCCTGCTCGCCGTGATTGCCCTCGGTGTAGTGCCGGGCATCGAGCAGCGCCTTGACGTCGGCGAGCATGTCGGGGCTGCCGCACAGCATGAAGCGATCGTTCTCGATGGTCATGTCGGGCAGGCCGAGATCGGAGAACAGCTTGCCCGTCGCCATGAGGTCGGTGATGCGGCCCTGGTGCGCGAAGGCCTCGCGGGTCACCGTCGGGTAGTAGAGCAGTTGCTCGCGCGCGAGTTCGCCGATGAACTCGTCCTCGGGCAGAACCTTGGTGATGAAGTCACCGTAGGCGAGATCCTTGGCGAAGCGCACGCCGTGCACCACGATGATCTTCTCGAAACGCTCGTAGGCGTCGGGATCCTTGATGATCGAGAGGAACGGCGCCAGACCGGTGCCGGTGCCAAGCAGGTAGAGGTTCTTACCCGGAGCCAGGTTATCGATCACCAGCGTGCCGGTCGACTTGGCCGAGACCATCACCGGATCGCCTTCCTTCAGGTGCTGGAGGCGGGAGGTCAGCGGGCCGTTCTGTACCTTGATCGAGAAGAACTCGAGCTCGTCGGCGTAGTGCGCGCTTGCGACCGAGTAGGCACGCAGCAGCGGCTTGCCGTCCACCGGGATGCCGATCATCGTGAACTCGCCACTGCGGAAGCGAAATGACGGGTCGCGCGTGGTCTTGAAAGAGAAGAGGCTGTCCGTCCAATGATGGACGCTTAGGACGCGCTCCTCGAGAAACTTGCTCATGGAAAGGCTCTGAACCCAGGTGCGGTGCGAAGAAACTTCGCTTAGCTAAGGATCTTTCGCGCCGCACGCAACGCGTGCGATGCAACACGGCCTTGGGCAAAGCGGGCAAGAACAACGCTCTTGCCCACTTGCTCACGTGGATTGTCGGCTCAGATGCCGAGGCTGCCATGTCCGAAGAGCAGGAAGACGATCAGGATGATCACGATGATGCCGATGATCCCGATGCCGCCGTTGCCATAGTAGCCGGAGCGATGGCCGTAGTAGCCGCCGCCGCCGAACAAAAGCAGGAGAACAAGGATGATGATGATCAAGGACACGGGGCGACACTCCAGCTTGGCCGTTGCAACGGCAAAAGTCGCGATCCACGATCAAGGTTGCATCGTCACCGTCACCGTTCGGTCCTAATCGCACGAAGTTACAGCAGCGCTCAGGCCGCCTTCTTCTCGCTCACGTCAGACCAGCGGCCCAGCTGCGCCATGCCGTTCATCGTGGCACGGTGGACGAAGGCGGCCGAGCCGGCGGCCTCCTGCTCCTTCTTGCCGGACCAGGCGTGCTGCGCGGCGTGCTGCAACGCGCGACCGTAGGAGAAGGTGATGCCCCAGGGGTGAGGGCCGAGCTTGGCGATGGCGTCGAGGTTGGCGGTGGCCTCGACGTCGGACTGCCCGCCGGACAGGAAGGCGATGCCCGGCACGGCGATCGGCACGCAGTTCTTGAACAGCTTCACCGTCCACGCGGCGACCGCCTCGGGCGAGGCCTTGGCCGCGTCTACGCCCGGGATCACCATGTTGGGCTTTAGGATCGTACCCTCGAGCCAGACGCGATGGGCGTAGAGCTCGTCGTAGAGCGTCTTCAGCACGAACCGCGTGACCTCGTAGTTGCGCTCGATCGTGTGGGCACCGTCCATCAGCACCTCGGGCTCGACGATCGGCACGATATCCGCCTCCTGGCAGATCGCGGCGTAGCGGGCGAGCGCGGCCATGTTGGCGCGCACCGCGCCCTCGGTGGGCCGACCGGCCTCGTCGATAACGATGACCGCGCGCCATTTCGCGAAGCGGGCGCCGAGCCCGTAGTACTCCTTCATGCGATTGGGCAGCCCGTCGAGGCCCTCGGTGATGGTCTCGCCGGGGAACATCGGCATGGGGTGGGTCGACTGATCGACCTTGATGCCGGGGATCGAGCCCATGCTCTCGATGATCTCGACCAGCGGCGTGCCGTCCTTGGCCTTCTGCCGGATGGTCTCGTCGTAGAGGATGACGCCGGAGATGTGCTGCTTCATCGCCTTGTCGGAGCGGAACATGAACTCGCGATAGTCGCGGCGATTGTCGGCGTTGTTCTCGACGCGGATGGCGTCGAAGCGCTTCTTGATCGTGCCGGTGCTCTCGTCGGCGGCGAGGATGCCCTTGCCCGGCGCGACCATCGCGACGGCTACCTCGTGTAGCTGATCCTTGTTCATGGGGCCTCTCCGGCGGCAGGCTGTTGCGCTGCCGCCGGTCTAGCGAAACGCGCGGGGTTTTCAAAAGGGGAATGTCGGCGGCGCGTGGCATTTACCGAGCCGGCCCGCAATCCAGACGATTCGGCGCCCGCACCTTGGCAAACCCTGCGTCGGTTCGTTTCAGGGGGAGGCGTGCATCAGCGCGTCTCCCTCGTCTGCCTCCTAGCTCAGGATCTTGGCCGCGCTGAGCAGAGCCTTGTAGAGGCCCCAAGCCACCGGGACGGCCACGATCAGCCACGGGATAAGCGCGGTGCCGGTGAGGCCGCCACGACCGATACCCTGCGCGGAGGTGCGCATCGCGGTCGAACTCGAGGTTCCGCCGGCGGCACCCTCCTTGCGCATCAGCCAGCGCTGGTTCACCGGCCGCACCAGCAGGTTGCAGACGAAGCCAAGCGCGAGGATGCCGACCATGACGTAAAGCACCGAGTCGTAGACCTGGGTCTTGGGCAGATGATTGGTGTTGACCTCGTAGTCGCGTACGCGAACGATGATCTCCGATCCGACGACGCCAGCGAGCGACCAGGCCGTAAGAAGGCGGCCGTGGATGGCGCCGACGAACTTGGTGCCGAAGATGTCGGCTAGATAGGCCGGCACGGTGGCGAAGCCACCGCCGTACATCGACAGAATGATGCATAAGGCGCCCACGAACAGCGCCTTGTTGCCGGCATCGGCCAGCGTCGGCGTTAGTGCGTAGAGGATCATGCCAAGCACGAAGAAGGTGAAGTAGGTCGTCTTGCGGCCGATCTTGTCCGACAGCGAGGCCCAGAAGAAGCGGCCGCCGATGTTGAACAGCGAGAGCAGGCCGACAAAGCCGGCAGCGACCGCTGCGATGGCGACGACCTGCTTGGCATCGGGCGTGGCACCCGCCGGCAGGTCGATGAGCGTGCCACCGAAGATCGTCTGCAGCATCGGCGAGGCGATCGACAGCACGGCGATGCCGGCGGTGACGTTGAGGAATAAAACGCCCCAGATCATCCAGAACGAAAGCGTCTTGTGGGCATCGTTCAGGTGGACGTCGCCCGACGAAATGAACTTGCTCGTCTTGGCCGGCGAGATCCAGCCTTCCGGCGCCCACGCCTCGGGCGGCACGCGGTAGGACAGTGCGCCAATCGTCATGGCGATCATGTAGACGATGCCGAGCACGATGAAAGCCTCCATCACGCCGGCCTGCCCGGAGGCCGACTTGAAGCCTGTGACGTCCCAGCCCGGCACGACGGTCCCGCCCGACATCAGCAAGTTTGCGAGCGGGGCACCGATCATCGCGCCGCCGCCGAAGCCCATGATCGCCATGCCGGTCGCCATGCCACGCCGATCGGGAAACCATTTGATGAGCGTCGACACCGGCGAAATGTAGCCGAGCCCTAGCCCGATGCCGCCGACGAGGCCGAGGCCGAGATAGAGCAGCCAGAGCTGGTGGATGTGCACCGCATAAGCGGAGATGAGGAAACCGCCACCCCAGCACAGCGCGGCGACGAGGCCGGCCTTGCGCGGGCCGGCCCGCTCGAGCCAGCCGCCGAACAGCGCCGCCGAGATTCCGAGGAAGACAATGCCGATCTCGAAGGTCACGACAGTCGACGAATCCGGCCAGTTGCAGGTGGTGGTCGTCAGCATCTGAAAGAAGCCGAGGCTTTTGCAGGCGGCCGAGTCGCCGCCGGGGATCGCCTTGGCGAGCGGTTTCCAGAACACGCTCAGCGCGTAGGCCATCCCGATAGAGAGGTGGATGGCGAGCGCCGCCGGCGGAACCAGCCAGCGGTTGAAGCCGGGCTTGGCGACCGTATGCTCGCGGCTGAAAAAACCGCCTGTCGCGCCGGCGCGGGCCGGCGCGTGATCCACGACTGTCATACTCGTTCTCGCCTCGAGCGGCCGATGCCGCGCGCCCCAATCGCTCGCGAAAGATCTATGTCGCGAGCTGCCTTAGTGACGCGAGCACGGGACGCGGTCCATCTATCATTCGACGTAACCCTCCGGCCGATCACATTTATCGCGCCGGCCGATCGTCCGGAGGCGGACGGGAACATGTCGTTCAGTCGATCCTGCCGCCGAGGTCGGGCAGCTCCACCTTGTCGCCCTTGCGGTCCGTGCTGACCGGCGCATCGGTATCGACCGGCTTGGGCGCCTCGTCGCGGTCGGCCTCGTCGTGGGGCGCGACCAACGGCGTCGCCACCTCGTCCTTTCTGTCGTCCATGGATTCTCCTGGCTCGCTGTCGCGGCTGCGCTCGCCGTCTGTACCGCGCTTCACCAGTTCTTCAAACGTTCTTGCCACCTTGTCACGGCGCTCGGCCGTGGGAGCCGGGCACCGACGAGTTGGAGTTGGTGATGGGACAACGCATGGCGATCGCGGCTGCGGCGGCCTTGGCCCTGCTGGCGGCTAGCGGCGGGGCGCGGGCGGCGGCGCCGCCGATCGATTGCCGCAAGGCGCACGGCGCCGTCGACCAGGAGATCTGCGGCTCGGGCGAGTTCCTCGCCATGGATCGCGAAGTGTCGGCGCTCTACGATCGCGGCATGTCGGCGTTCTCGCCGCCGGACAGGCATCGCCTGGCGGAAAGCCAGCTGAGCTTCCTCAAGAAGCGCCGCGGCTGCGACTGGGCGGCGCACAACAGCGCCCATCCCGGCGTGGCGGTGGAGGAATGCGTCCGCAACGCGATGGAGGGCCGCGTCCACGCCTTGCGCGCCGCGGTGGATCGCGGCGGCTTCTGACGGTCGCCGGCGGCTACAGGAAGACCACGCGTCCGCGCCCGACCGAGGCGATGCTGGCGCGCTCCAGCGGCGTCATGTGGTCGGCGTTCCGGATCGCCAGGCTCGCCTGCGGCTGCAACACGGCCGCGACCTGGGTGAGGTCGTGCAACGGGTAGACGCTGCCGTCGAGGTCGAGGCTCTGACCGGTTAGGGCGCGGCGGAGAAGGGTGCGGATGTCCTCGATCGTGGTGTACATGCGGACGGGCTCGTCGGCTGTGGTGCAGCGATGCTCGCTGCCGCAACATGACGCGACGTGGTTACCGCAGCGTTAACTCGGCGGGCGTCAGAGCATCTCGAGCGCACGCTTGCTCCGCGGCGGCGGGAACGCGCCGTCAAGGGCGGCGAGATCGTCGGCCTCGAGCGTCAGGTCGGCCGCGGCGCGGTTCTCCGCCACATGCGCCAGGTTCGCCGCCTTGGGGATCGAGAGCGCGCCCTCGCGCATCGTCCAGGCCAGCGCGACCTGATAGGGGGTGATGCCGTGCCGGGCCGCCACCTCGGCCAGCGCCCCGCCGAACGGCAGGCGGCCCTGCTCGACTGGGCTGTAGGCCATCGGCGGGATGCCGCGCGCGGCGAGCCACGGCACCAGGTCGTGCTCCGGCCCGCGCCGCGTGACATTGTAGAGCACCTGGTTGGTGGCGCAGGCCTCGCCGCCGGCCGCGAACAGCGACGCCATGTCGGCGACGTCGAAATTGCTGACACCCCACGCCCTCACCTTGCCCGCCGCCTTCAGCGCCTCCAGGACGGCGACGGTCTCGGCCAGCGGCACGCTGCCCGGCCAGTGCAGCAGGTAGAGGTCGAGATGGTCGGTGCGCAGCCGCTTCAGGCTGGCTTCGCACGAGCGCTGCAGCCGCTCGCGCGAGGCGTTGGACGGCACCGCCTTGCTGACGAGGAACACCTCGTGGCGCCGGCCGGCGAGAGCCTCGCCGAGCCAGGTCTCGGTGCTGCCGTCGCCGTACATCTCGGCCGTGTCGATCACCGTCATGCCGGCGTCGAGGCCGGCGAGGATCGCCCGGGTTTCGGCGGCGGCGCGGCGCGGGTCCTCGCCCATCTGCCACGTGCCCTGGCCGAGCGCCGGCATGCTGCGGCCGTCTGGAAATGTCACCTGTCGCATCGCTGGCCTCCACGCGGCGAACCGCCCGGCGGCGCGAGGGTTCGGGCGCCGCCTTGAATTCGCGTCCGCGAGGTTCTTAGTACGGGATGACAGGGTGG
>CAXTQM010000028.1:0-12878 GCA_964246205.1 uncultured Beijerinckiaceae bacterium
GTCATCGACCACGATCTCGCCGGCCGTCACTATTTCGTGCTCTGCTCGACCATCGAGCCGCGCAAGAACCACCTCATGATCCTGGCGGTTTGGCGGGCGCTGGCGCGGCGCCTCGGGTCCGAAACGCCGAAGCTGCTTCTCGTCGGTACGCGCGGCTGGCACTACGATCCGATCATCGACCTTATCGAGCGAAGCCCCGCGCTGCGCGACCATGTGCTCGAGGTCAACGGTCTTTCGACCCCGGGTTTGAAGCGCCTGATCGACAATGCCCAGGCGCTGCTGATGCCCTCCTTCGGTGAGGGCTATGGCCTACCAGTGCACGAAGCGCTGGCCGCCGGCGCGCCGGTCATCGCTTCCGATATCCAGGCCTTCCGCGAGATCGAGGCCGACGGGCTGAAACTCGTCTCGCCGCTCGATGGAGAGGGATGGCTGCGCGCCATCGAGGCGCGCATCGGTGATCGCGACGGGCGCGGCTCGGAGGAGTCGCCGCGTCGGCCGCCCGCCGTCTGGGCGAGCTACTTCGAGAGCCTGGACGGCTTCATCGACGAACTCTGAGCCGCGCTGGGCATCGCGGCGCCTGAGCGAGAGGGGTGGCGCAGCTCGAAGATGCCGGTCACCACGCGATAGGCGAAGATCAGGGTCATGACGGCGCCGGCGAACACCACCAGCGCCTCATACGGGGTGAACGACGCGGTGCCGACCGCGAAGGACGCGCGCGGCGCGAAGAACATGGCCGTGTTGATACCGATGATCATCGCCCGCAGCTCGGTCGGGCCGCCCCACAGGAAGGAGAGCCGCATCACGCCGGAGAGGTGATTGTTGATGAAGACATAGATGCAAAGCAGGAAATAGCCGATCAGCGCGAACAGCGCCGCAGCCATCGAAACGTCGCGCGTGAAGCCGAGGCCGGCCATGATGAGCAGGTTGTTGAAGGCGTCCACGGTGTGGTCGAGGAAATAGCCGTAGATCGGCCGCTCGATGCGCCTGTACCTGGCCAGGCTTCCATCGAGGGAATCGCCGAACCAATTCAGGAGAAGTCCGATCGAAGCCAGCCACAGGAAGCCAGGCTGGCTACGGCTCGCCACGTAGCTGCAGAACACGACAAACGCGCCCACGACCGAGAACAGCGTCAGATGGTCCGGCGTGACTGCCGCGGGCAGGTGCTCGCACAGCCAATTGAGAAGCTGGCGCTCGCGCCGGGCAACGACGTTGCCCTGCACGCGCGTCACACGAAAGCTGCCATCCGCCACGCGTTTCACCATCGGCTGCCTGTCGTTACGTCGCCGCTTGAAGCACATCCCCTCGAAACGCGACAGCACGGCGACGTCGAAGAAGGACGGCCGCAGGCTTTTTTGCAGCATGACGCGCGTGCCACCCTTATGCCGGGTTGCGCGTCCATGCTGCGCTGCGAGACGGATCACCAGAGGTTTCCGCGCCACTGTTGCCCGATGTCCATATGCGCGTGGACCGCTTTCTGCTTATAGTGCGATGCACAATGGCGTCTCGCGATCTTCGTTCAGCAACGGTTAACCCACCGCGTGATCCACCTGCATCGTACCAAGGGGCTCCCGTCCGCATGAAGCGCAACCAGGCCGGTCTCGAGAGCAACAGCCGCGGGGCGCTTCAAGACATCGTCGCCCGCCGCATGAGCGCCGAGCGCAAGGCGGTTCGCAGCACCGATCGCGTCAGCAACCCTTTCGTTCAAAATACGGATTTCGGCACGCTTCCGGGCATGCAGGAGCTCAAGCTGCAACGCTCCGCCGCGGAGCACATCGGCCTGTCCAACCCGTTCTTCCGCGTCCACGAGGCCCGCGCCGGCGCCTGGACCCGCATCGGCGGCCGTCCCTTCAGCAATTTCTCGTCCTACGACTACCTCGGTCTCAACGGCCATCCCGAGGTTCACGCCGCGTCCTGCGCCGCGATCGCGGATTACGGCACCTCCTGCTCGGCTAGCCGTCTGGTCGCCGGAGAGCGTCCCGTGCACCGTCAGCTCGAACGCGCCATCGCCGACCATTACGAGCAGCAGGATGCCGTGGTCTACGTCAGCGGTCACGGCACCAACGTCACCGCGATCGGCGCGCTGCTTGGGCCCAAGGACCTCGTAGTCCACGACAGTCTCGCACACAATTCGATCGTTCTGGGTGCCACGCTGTCGGGAGCCGCCCGCCGCGCCTTTCCGCACAACGACGCCGAGGCGCTCGATCGCATCCTGAGTTCGTGCCGTGCACAGTACGAGCGCGTGCTGATCGTCGTCGAGGGCCTCTACAGCATGGACGGCGACTCGCCGAACCTCGCTGCCCTTGTCGAGATCAAGACGCGGCACGGCGCTTGGCTGATGGTCGACGAGGCACACGGCCTCGGCGTGCTCGGTGCGACCGGCCGCGGATCTTTCGAGCTTTGCGACGTGGCGCCGCAGGATATCGACATCTGGATGGGCACGATGTCGAAAACGCTGTCGGGCTGCGGCGGCTACATCGCCGGCTGTCAGGCGTTGATTGAATACCTGAAATGCATGTCTGGCGGCTTCATCTACAGCGTCGGCCTGCCGCCGCCGATGGCCGCAGCGTCGCTGGAATGTCTCCGAATCCTGCACCGCGAGCCCGAGCGGGTCGCCCGCCTGCATCGCAACGCGGCGCTGTTCTGGACGCAGGCCAAGGCGCGTAAGCTCGACGTTGGCTCAAGCGTCGGCCATGCCGTCATCCCAGTGGTTCTCGGCAGCTCACTCGCCGCGGTGATGCTTTCGCAGATGCTGTTCGAGCGCGGCATCAACGTGCAGCCGATCATCCATCCCGCCGTGCCGGAGCGCCACGCCCGACTGCGGTTCTTTCTCTCGTCGGAACACAGTGCCGAGCAGATCATGGGCGTCGTTCAGGCCATCGCGGAGTGCCGCGCACGGGCCAGCGCGGGGCCGACCGGGCTCGCCCTCACGACCTGAACTGAACACGCCGCGGCTTGTTGGCGCCACGAGGCGGTGGCCATGTCGTGGCTTCATTCGCCGTCGCGGTTGACAGGTGGGATCGCGGCGAAGGAAGAAAACCGTCGGACGGCCGGTCTCATCGTTGCGGTTGTTGCCGAATGATAGCGGCGCGGATGCCAAGGGACAGTTTATCTTTGAACGAGCGCCAGGATATCGCTGTCGTCGGACGGGCCTGTCGTTTGCCTGGTGCTCCCTCGATCCAGGACCTTTGGGCGTTGCTTTCCGAGGGCCGCTGCTCGATCTCCGAGATTCCGAGCGACCGCTGGTCGCACGATAGGCTGCTGCATCCGCGGATCGCCGAGCGCGGGAAGACCTACACGTTCGCGGCCGGCGTGCTTGAAGACATTTGGGGCTTCGATCCCGGCGCTTTCGGCATGTCGCCCCGCGAAGCCGAGCAGATGGACCCGCAGCAGCGGCTCTTGCTCGAGCTGACTTGGGAGAGTCTCGAAGACGCCGGTATTCGCCCATCGAATCTTGCCGGCAGCGATGCCGGTGTATTCGTCGGCGTCTCGGCGGTCGATCACGGCACCCTGCGCATGCTGGATATGCCGTCCGCCGACGCGTACATGATGACCGGCAACACGCTGTCCGTCGTTGCCAACCGCCTGTCCTACATTTTCGACCTGCACGGCCCGAGCTTTATCGTCGACACGGCGTGCTCCTCGGCGCTGGTCGCGCTGAACGAGGCGGTGGTCAACCTTCGCAGCGGCCGGATCGACACCGCGCTCGTCGGCGGTGTCAGCATTCTCGCCAGTCCCCAGGCGTTCGTCGGCTTCTCGCAGGCCGCCATGCTGTCGCGGCGCGGGCTGTGCCAAGCCTTCTCCGCCAACGCCGACGGCTACGTCCGGGCCGAGGGCGGCGCCGTCCTGGTGCTCAAGACACGCGAGGCGGCCGAACGCGACGGCGATGCCGTTCACGCCTACATCACCGGCGCCGACGTCAACTCAGACGGTCGCACCAACGGCATCTCGCTGCCCTCGAAGGTATTCCAGGCCAAGCTGCTCGAGAAGCTCTACCTCGACAGCGGCATCGATCTCGACGCACTCGCCTTCTTCGAGGCGCACGGTACGGGCACGCCGGTCGGCGACCCGATCGAGGCCACCGCCATCGGCGAGACGGTGGCCCGGCGCCGGTCCGAGCCGCTGCTTATCGGCTCGATCAAGTCCAACATCGGCCATATGGAGGCGGCATCCGGCCTCGGAGGTGTGCTAAAGGCGATCCTCGCGCTCGAGCACGATCTGTTGCCACCGTCGCTGCACAGCGCCGAGCTCAATCCTCACATTGATTTCGTGGATCTCAATCTCGAGGTCGCCCGCGTCGCGACGCGGCTCCCGCGCCCCGCCGGCCGCCGACGCCTGGCGGGCGTCAACTCGTTCGGTTTCGGCGGCACCAACGCCCATATCGTCCTCGCCGACGGGACGCCGCGCACCGCGGCGAAGATGGAGGCGCCGCCGCCCTATTTGGTGATCTCCGCCCACAGCCGCGCCGCCCTTGCCGCGCTCGTCTCCGACTACGCCGCCCGCCTCGAGCAAGCCGACGCCGATGAAGCGGCGGCGCTGATGGCGGCGGCCGTCCACCAACGCGACCGGCTGCCCCACCGGGTCGTGGTCCCGGTCGGCGATCCGGCCGACGTGGTCGCCACGCTCGATCGCCTCGGCGACGAGGAGCAGGACGTTCTCGGCGCCGCGCGCGGCACCGCGATCGAGCGCGCCGCACCGGTCTGCTTCGTCTTCTCGGGCAACGGCAGCCAATTCGCGGGCATGGGCCTGGCGGCCTACGACCGCAACGCGGCCTTCCGCGAGCGCCTCGACGAGATCTCCCGCGCTTTCGAGGCGCTGGCCGGCTGGTCGATCGTCGAGACGCTGCACGCGTCCGACCTCGCCGAGCGGCTCGAGCTGACCCAGGTCTCGCAGCCGCTGCTCTTCGCGATCCAATCGGCCGTGAGCCACGCGCTAAGACGCGACGGCCTCGTCCCCGACTTCGTGCTCGGCCACAGCGTCGGCGAGGTCGCCGCGGCCGAGACCGCCGGCATCCTCGACGCCGAAGGCGCGCTGCGGACGATCTACTCGCGCTCGCTGCACCAGGAGCTTACGCAGGGCACGGGCAGCATGGCCGTGATCATCGGCTCGCGCGAGGCGACGGAGGCGATCCTCGCCGAGTTGCCGGACCTCTCGATCGCCGCCTGCAACTCGCCGCGCGCCTTTACCATATCCGGGCGCAAGGCCGACATCGCGCTTCTCCCCGAACTCGCGCGAGGTCGCAAAGCTCGGGTGCGTAAGCTCGACCTCGATTATCCATTTCACAGCGCACTGATGGCGCCGGTAGAGATGCCGCTTCTTCGCAGCCTGCACGGCCTGCGGCACGCGCGCGGCGAGACCACCTTCGTGTCCACCGTCACCGGCGCCGTGCTCGACGGCGATCTGCTGGACGCGAACTACTGGTGGCGCAATGTGCGCGAGCCGGTGCTCTTCTCCGACGCCGTGACGGCGGCCGCCAAGGCGGGCGCGCGGATCTTCGTCGAGATCGGCCCCGCGCCGACGCTGATGTCGCACGTCAACGACACCATCGACGAACGCACGGCGACGATCGCCACGCTGCCGACATTGGACAAGCGCGACAAGGGGATCGACCCGATCGCCGCGGCGGTGGCGACGGCGATCGCCCGCGGCGCCAAGATCGACGAGCGCCGGGCCTTCGGGCCAGCCCCCGTCGCCGGAAGCCGAGTGGAGCTGCCGCACTATCCCTGGCAACGAAAGACCTATCGCCTGGGCGAGACCACGGAGAACGTCTCGCAAAGCCTGCCGACGGCGTGGCATCCGCTCATCGGCGCGCGGTTCACTGCCGATCGGCTGGAGTGGCATTCCAATCTCGACACGACATCGCATCCCGGGCTCGCCGACCACAACGTCGACGGGCGGGCGATCCTGCCGGGAGCAGCCTTCGCCGAGATGGCGCTCGCCGTCGCGCGCGACTGGTTGGAGACCGACGCCGCGACCATCTCCGACCTCGAGATCACGAGCCCGATGCAGCTCACGCCCGACGCCGGGCGCGAAGTCCTGTGCCGGCTGACGCCGCTGATCAGTCACGTCGAGATCCTGAGCCGGCCGCGCCTCGGCCAAACGCCGTGGCAGTCTCACGCCACGGCCAAGATCCTGCGCGACGCAACGGTCGGCACGCTGCCGGAGATCGAGGATTTCGCGCCGTCGACGCCGTCCCACACGGTGACCGGCGCCGAGATCTACGCCATGGCCGATCGTGCCGGCCTGCATTACGGCCCGACCTTCCGCAAGCTCGACACGGCGACCGCCGTGCGGCCCGACCGGATCATGCTCGATCTCACCGACGAGCCGGCGGATGCGGCCTACGGCGTCGATCCCGCGCGACTGGACTCCTGCTTTCACGCCCTGGTCCTGATCTTCAACAGCCTGCGCGATGCGGTGCACGGCACCGCCTATGTGCCGGTGCGCTTCGGCGAGATCATGCTGCGCAAGCCCGGCGCGACCTTCGTGCGCGGCCGCATCGACGTGCTGCGCCGCGACGAGCGCATCATCATCGCCAATTTCCTCGTCGTCGATGCGGCCGACGAGGTCGTCTTGTTCATCCGCGAGGCCAGGTTCCAGGCGATCCGGACCTCTCGCGGCGGCGATGCCGTGCGCAAGATGATCTATGCCACAACGGTGCTGGCCACCGAACCGACCGCCGCGCGCAACGAGCGTGCTCCGACCCTCGCGGTGCTGCGCCAGGGCGTCACCGCCGCCATGCCGCACGCTATGTCCGAGAACTTCGTGCTGCTCGAAGGTTGGGCGACCAGCCTGGCCCTCCAGACCGCGCGCGAGCTGGCCACAGCCAACGTCGTCGACCTCGACGCGCTGGTGCTCGCCGGGCGCCTGCCGGAGAAGCTCAGGCCCTGGCTCGACCATGTGCTGCTCTCGCTGGAGCGCTCCGGCCTCAGCCATCGCGACCAGGTCGGGCGGCATATCGACCCGGATGCTCTGATGCCGGCGCCGGACGAGATCCTGCGCACGGTCGCCCACGAACACCAGAGCCTCTCTGCGGAGCTGCTCGTCGCGGCCAGCACCGTCACCGCGATCCGCACGATCGAGCGAGGCGAGGGCGACACGCTGGAGCGTTCGCTTTCCGCCAAGGTACTCGACGGTTTCGAGCTCGGATCCAACCGAGTGCAGGCTGACGCGGCCTACCTCACGGCGCTGCTGCGACGCTCGACGCGAGCCTGGCCGCGCGACCGGGCGTTGCGGCTGCTGCAGATCGGCTTCGGGCCGCTGACCGCGGCGGCGCTGAAGCTCGCCGACGACATGCAGGCGCGCCTGACGATCTTCGATCCCGACCGCCGTCGGCTGGAACGCGCCCGCATCGCATGCGCCGAGCGCGGCGACGTGGACTTCGTCGACAAGGCCGAGGACCTCGGCGCGTCCGACACCGACATCGCCCTCTTCGCCGACGCTCTGCACCGGTGCCACGGTGTTCCCGGGTTCCTGGCCAATCTGCGCCGCGCGCTCGCGCCCGGCGCGGTGCTGATCGGGCTTGAGCCGGCGCCTTCGCTGTTCCGCGACCTGGCGTTGGGTCTCGATGCGGGGCTGACTTCGGCAGCCGGCGACGGACAGTCGGTCGGCGAGGCCGATTGGCTGGAGATCCTGCAGTCGATCGGACTGGCCGACGCGCAGGTGCTCCCGGTCGACACGTCGGACGGTGTGGCGCTGCTGCTGAGCGCCGGCGTCGAGGTCGAGAGGCGCAGCTGGAGCGGCTCGGGCAACGCGCTGATCGTCGGCGGCGACGATGCCGGCGACTCGTCGACCGTGTCGGCGCTTTCGACCCTTCTCGCCTCCTCGGGTCTGCATGTCTCGCTCGCGCTCGACGACGGGATCGACGCCGGCAGCCTCGTCGAGACACCCGCCTTCATTATCGTCTTCACGCAGGATCCCGACGCGCGGGTCGATGCCGTGCGCGCGCTTACCCGGCAATGCATGAAGTTGAAGCGGCTCGTGGAAGCGCTGGACACCAAGCCGACGACGATCTGGCTGGTCTGCGCTGGTGCCATTACTGCGCAGAGCGACTGCAGTTGCGACGTCGCCGCGGGCCTCTGGGCCTTCAGCCGTACGCTGGCCAACGAATTGCCGAGCCTCGATGTCCGACGCGTCGATGTCGCCGACGATCTGCGGGCGGACGTGCTCGCCGAGCGCCTGCGCGACCTCGTCCTGTCGACCACGGGCGAGACCGAGATCGTGCTCGCCAAGAATGCGACGCGTGTGCTGCGCTTCGAGAACGGCTCCCGGCACGAGCGCGGCCAGGGGGCGCGGGCCGAGGCGGCCCGGCTCAAGCGGGGAGACGGTTCTGGGTTTGACCGCCTGCACTGGACCGCGATCTCGCGGCAGCGACCGGGTGCGGGCGAGGTCGAGATCGCGGTCGAGGCGATCGGCCTCAACTTCCGCGACGTGATGTTCGGCCTGGGCCTGCTGCCCGAGGATATCCTCGAGCACGGCTTCGCCGGTCCGACGCTCGGTCTCGAATGCGCCGGGCGCGTCGAGCGTGTCGGGTCGTCAGTCAAGAGCCTGAAAATCGGCGATCGCGTCATGGCCTTCGCCAAGAACGCCTTCTCCACGCATGTCACCACGCCGGCGCAGGTCGTGTCGCCGATCGCGGAGGACCTGTCGTTCGAGGCCGCGGCCACCATCCCCGTGGCCTTCCTCACCGCCTATCACGCGCTCATGCTGTGTGCCCGTCTGAAGCCCGACGAGTGGGTGCTCATCCACGGTGGAGCCGGCGGCGTCGGGCTGGCGGCGATCCAGATCGCGCGCTGGCGCGGTGCCCGGGTGATTGCCACGGCTGGCTCGGCTGAACGGCGCGAACTGCTCGGCTCTCTCGGCGCCGAGCATGTGTTCGACAGCCGATCCGGCGCCTTCGTCGAGGATGTCCGCCGGATCACCGGCGAGGGCGTCGGCGTGGTGGTGAACTGCCTGGCCGGCGAAGCGATGGAGCGCTCCATCGGCGTGCTGCGGCCGTTCGGCCGTTTCGTGGAGCTCGGCAAGCGGGACTATGTCGCCAACACGCACATCGGGCTGCGGCCGTTCCGTCGCAATCTCACCTATTACGGCGTCGACCTCGACCAGCTGCTGATCGACGACCCGGCGACGAGCAAGATCCTGCTGCGCTCGGTGATGCGGCTGTTCTCCCGCGGCGAGCTGACCCCGCTGCCATTCCGTGCCTTCGACGCGGCCGACACGGGCGAGGCGTTCCGCCTGATGCAGCAGTCCGGCCACGTCGGCAAGCTGGTGATCCGGCCGCCGGCCGCGGGCGAGACGACGGCGCGGCCGCGCCACGCCTTCCAGCTGTCGCCCGACAGGATCCACCTCGTGACGGGCGGGTTCGGCGGGTTCGGGATCGAGACGGCGCGCTGGCTCGCCGCGAGGGGCGCCCGCCACCTCATGCTGCTCGGCCGGTCCGGCCCCACCAGCGATGCCGCCAAGACGGCCATCGCCGAACTGACGGCGGAAGGCGTGCGCGTACGGGCCGAGTCGCTCGACATCGCCGATCGCGCCGCGATGCAGCGGCTGTTCGGCCGCTTCGGCCGTGACCTGCCGCAGCTCGGCGGCGTCGTCCATGCCGCGATGGTGCTCGACGACGCCATGATCGCCACCGTCACGTCGGAGCAGATCGAGCGCGTGCTGCGCCCCAAGATCGCCGGCGCGGAGATCCTCGACGGGCTGACCCGCGACCTGCAGCTCGACTATTTCGTAATGTATTCCTCGGCGACGACCCTGATCGGCAATCCCGGCCAGGGCGCCTACGTGGCGGCCAACGGCTACCTCGAGGGCCTCGCTCGCCGTCGTCGCCGCGCCGGCTTGCCCGGGCTGGCGATCGCCTGGGGCGCGATCGAGGACGTCGGCGTGCTGGCCCATGCCGACGCGACGCGCGAGGCGCTCGCCACGCGCATGGGCGTCAAGGGGATGCTGGCACAGGACGCGTTGCGGCTGATGGGCCACGTCCTCGGCGACGCCTCGAAGGACCCGGAGGATGCGGTCGTGGCGATCGCGCCGATCACCTGGTCGGCGGCCCGCCAGCATCTCGCCGTGCTCAAGGCGCCGGCCTATCGCAAGCTCGCCAGCCAGGACGAGGCGGCCGCCGGCGACAAGGAGAAGATCGACATCGCCGATCTCGTCGCCAAGAACTCGCCCGACGAGGCGCGCAAGCTGATCTCAGGCCTCATCGTCGACGAGATCGCCCGCGTGCTGCGGCTTCCGCGCGAGGATGTCGCGCGCACCACACCGCTGTCGGAGCTGGGGCTCGACTCGCTGATGGCGGTCGAACTCGGTCTCGGGCTGCAGGAGCGATTCATCCTCAACGCGCCGATCTCGACCAGCGTCTCGTCCTTCTCGGTCAACGAGTTTGCCGACCACATCATCGGTCTCGCCACCGGCACGCTCAGCGAGGACGAGGCGCTGACGCGCACCATGATGGAACGTCACCTCGGCACCGACGCCATCGCCGAGATGGTCGCCGACAAGGAGCAGTTCGAGAAGACTGCGGACATCGTGCGTGCCAAGAGCCAGTCTCTGAAGGGCGTGCTCGATTGAGCCCGCCCGTCAGAACCGCACCCAGAGCGCCACGATCGGGCCGGTCTCGCGGATGGCGTTCTGACCGGCGATCGTGCGAAACGCGCCGAACTGCAACGACCAGCGCGGCGAGAGTTCGTAGACGAGACTGAGCTGCAGCTTGGAATAGCTGGTGCGCTCGATGATCAGTCCGCGCGGCGGCGCCGCGCTCGAAAAGTCCTGCAACAGCAGCAGCATTCGGGGGATCGGCCGCACGCCGAAGGCGATGTCGAGGCGCGCCTCGCTCGGGAACGGGTCGGCGCGCAGTCTCACGCCGGGCGCGAGGTCGACGAAGGCGGGCCAGCTGCCGAGCATGAAGCTTTGGCCGAACTGCAGGCGGAGATCGCCGGCGAGCGCCTGTGCCCCACCAGTGGCGAGCTGCGCGGCGCGGTCGCCGCCGAGCGACGGCTGCACCAGCGCCTGCAGCGAGACGACCTGCCCGGGGCGCCCGTAGATCAGCAGCCGGGCGCCGAAGGCGCTGCCGTCGGAGCCGGTGACCTGGTTGGCGGCCACACCATTGTCGCGCGCCAGCGTCGGCGCGGCGACGAGCGTGAGCCACGAGCGCCAGCCGTATTCGAGATAGCCGCTGGCCAAGGCCTTGCGATAGGCCGGTGTCGGCATGGCCCGGCCGGTGGTATCGAAGCGCCGGGTGCCTTCGGAGATGCCGACGCCGGCTATGAATTGACCGTAGCTCTCGTCCAAAAGGAATGCGCCCGCGCCGGCGGGACGAAGACCGGCGAGGGCGCAGCACGCCAGGAGGATCAGGATTGCCAGAAAACGCGGCACGACGGGACACGCAACAGGATCGACAAGGCGTCCATCGCATCACGCGATCCCCGTTGTCCCCACTATTCGGGAGTTGTGGACTGCGTTTTCTCGCGAGCCGTAGCTCACGGGCCACGCGGGCTCGGGGGTGATCTTCGTCCTCGTCGCGCTCGCCGGCTTCTGCGCCGGTTTCATGAACGTGCTCGCCGGCGGCGGCTCGTTCGTCACCTTGCCCGCGCTTATCGCCGCGGGCCTGTCGGCGCTAGGCGCCAATGCCTCGAGCACTGTGGCGCTATTCCCGGCGCAGGCCGTGACCTCCATCATGGCGCGCGGCGACCTCGCGGCGCTGAAGACGGAGGGAACCGCCGCCATCGACGTACGGATGCTGGCCGCGATCGCGCTCGTCGGCGGCTTCGCCGGCGCGCTGCTGCTGCTGGTGACGCCGCCCAGCGTCTTCACCCACATCGTGCCCTGGCTGATCCTGTTCGCCACCGGCGTCTTCGCCCGCGGCTCGACAATCACGGAAGGGGCGAGGGGCCTGCACCTCGGCCGGCGCGGCGTCTACGTGATCCAGACGCTGGTCTCGATCTACGGCGGCTATTTCGGCGGCGGCATCGGCATCCTGATGCTGGCGGCGCTCACGCTGTTCGGGCTGCGCGACCTCAAGGCGATGAACGGCCTCAAGATCGTGCTCTCCATGCTGATGAACGTGGCCGCTGTGGCGACCTTCGTCGTCGCCGGCCTAGTGCAATGGCTGCCGACGATCGTGCTGGGCCTCGCAGCCGTCGCCGGCGGAGTCGTCGGCATCGTGACGGCAAGACGCGTGTCGGCGCGCTTCATCCGCGTCTTCGTGATCGCCATCGGGCTGGTGCTGACGGTGTTCTTCTTCTGGCGCTACGGCTTCGGCTGATCAGAAAAGCAAGGCGAGCGCGGCCACGATGATCACGACGAAGGTGCCGATGGCACCGCCGCCGCGGCAGCCGAACTGCTGCGGCGAGTTGGCCGGCGCAAACATGCCGACGGGATGGATCAGGCGGGCAATCAGCAGCACCACCAGAAGTGTTATGACCAGCCCGTGCGAGCCGCCCCGCGCCTCGAACAGCGCGATCAATAGCACCGCGAACGGCACGTATTCCGCGAAGTTCGCCTGGCAGCGGATTCGCTTGGCGAACTCGCCGTCGTTGGCGTCGCCGAACAGCGCATTCTTGTTCAACCGGCCCATGACGATCCATCCCGAGAGGGCGATGAGCTCAAGGGCCAGCAACGCCGCGAAAATGGCGGTGGTGGCGGGATAGATGATCGTCATGATGACCTCGAAACGCGAGCGGCTTGTCGTATGCACCTATGCGATAACGTTGGCGGCCGAAAGGTCACGATTACGCAACCTTCTGCTGCGGATTGCGCGACAGGTCCGCCGACCAGAACCGCGTGCCGATCTGCTCGACGACGTGGCTGGCATCTTCGGCGATGCCGGAGAAACGGCCCGAGCCCCAGGTCCAAAGCCAGCCAAGACCCAGAAAATAAAGACC
>CAXTQM010000029.1:0-12843 GCA_964246205.1 uncultured Beijerinckiaceae bacterium
AGTTCACGATGATCGAGCTGGCCGAGATGGTGCTGAAGCTGACCGGCTCCAAGTCACAGCTCGTGCGCGAGCCGCTGCCGCCCGACGACCCCAAGCAGCGTCAGCCCGACATCACCGTCGCCCGCGACGTGCTGGGATGGGAACCCACGGTGCACCTCAAGGCCGGGCTGGCCCGAACCATCGATTATTTCGAAAAGCTGCTCGCCGAAGGTTGAAGAGCCTCGCGTCGCGGCTCGATCTTGGGGCAGCGGTCCATCACGACAACCAAACCCGCCGCCTCCGCCCTTGTCTTGGCGGCGAGGTCGACGACGCCGAGCTGCGTCCAGATGATGCGCGGCGGCACCGGCGGGGCCAGCGCCTCGTCGACGATGGCGCCGGCGTGCTCGGAAGCGCGGAAGATGTCGACCATGTCGACGGGCTGCGGCATGTCGGCAAACCGAGCCACCACTCGCATGCCGGCGATGGATCGGCCGGCGAGGCCCGGATTGACGCCTATGCAGGCGAAGCCGCGGCGCAGCAGGAACACCGCGACGTCGTGGGACGCCCTTTGCGCGTCGGCGGATAGTCCACGACGGCGATGCTGCGCACGGACGTCAACAACGCGACAAAGTCGACGCTCACGTTTAAGGTATCAGGTTACCTTGCTCGTTAAAGCGCTGTTGCGGCTGCAATGAATCGCCTCATCGGCTTGACTTCGGAGCAAACCGGGCCGCATAAGCGCGGCCAAACCTGCACACGGGATCATCATGTTCGGCAAGACGTACTCGACCAAAACGGCCGAGATCGAGAAGAAATGGGTGCTCATCGACGCCGAGGGCCTCGTCGTCGGCCGGCTCGCCTCGATCATCGCCATGCGCCTGCGCGGCAAGCACAAGGTCACCTATACTCCGCACATGGACGATGGCGACAACATCATCGTCATCAACGCGGACAAGGTGGTGTTCACCGGCAAGAAGCGCGAAGACAAGGTGTACTACCATTACACGGGCTTCCAGGGCGGCATCAAGGAGCGCACCGCGCGCTTCATCCTCGAGGGGCGTTTCCCCGAGCGCGTCGTGGAGAAGGCCGTGGAGCGCATGGTTCCGCGTGGCCCGCTCGGACGGAAGCAGATGGGCAACTTGCGCGTCTACGCCGGAACCGAGCATCCGCACGAGGCCCAGCAGCCGGAGAAGCTCGACATCGCCGCGATGAACTCCAAGAACAAGAAGGCTGCCTGACATGGCCGAGACCCTCTCCTCGCTGCAGGACCTCCGCGGCGCCACTGGCGGCGAAGGCCAGGCGCCCGCCCCCGTCCACGTGCAGAAGCTGGACAAGTTCGGCCGCGCGTATGCCACCGGCAAGCGCAAGGATGCCGTCGCCCGCGTCTGGATCAAGCCCGGCTCGGGCAAGATCGTCGTCAACGAAAAGCCTTTCGAGGAATATTTCGCTCGCCCCGTGCTGCGAATGATCCTGCAGCAGCCGCTGGGCCTGACCTCGCGCGTCGGGCAGTACGACCTGATGGTCAACGTTTGCGGCGGTGGCCTCTCCGGACAGGCCGGTGCGGTGCGCCACGGCCTCTCCAAGGCGCTGACCTATTACGAGCCGGAGCTTCGCCCCGTGCTCAAGAAGGAAGGTTTCCTAACACGCGACTCGCGCGTGGTCGAGCGCAAGAAGTACGGCAAGAAGAAAGCTCGCCGCAGCTTCCAGTTCTCGAAGCGCTGAAGCGCTGCAAATCGGCGTATCAAAAGGCGGCTTCGGCCGCCTTTTTGTTTAGGTTTGCTCCAAATATGCGGAAAGGATCAGCCACAGAGCGCATGCATTTTCGCGCCGCGTAGAGGCACCGCTTTTTCTGACAGAAGGCAACCGGCAGACCACCCACGCGCAGAGAAACGGGAGCCGTCGCGTTCTCTCGTTACTCCTGACCCTCGCGCCATCACCTACGAAGTGGAAGGCGATCAATCCTCGGCGTGCGACACCATCCGCGACGCCCGATCTTCTGACGGATTCAATCTTTCGCTACGCGCTCAGGCTGCGCGGACCTTTCGCCACGACATCCCGTCCCAGCGTGTCGAGCACCTTGGCGACGATCCCCTTCGCATCCAGGCCGGCCTGCATGTAGAGCTTCTCAGGCTTGTCGTGCTCGATGAAGTC
This sequence comes from uncultured Beijerinckiaceae bacterium, assembly GCA_964246205.1. Classification (GTDB taxonomy): domain Bacteria; phylum Pseudomonadota; class Alphaproteobacteria; order Rhizobiales; family Beijerinckiaceae; genus RH-AL1. The sequence continues at coordinate 2,131 of CAXTQM010000029.1, forward strand.
GTCGGGCAGCACCATCGAGCGGAACTTCAGGCGCCCGGCGTCGAAGACGCCCTCCTCCATCAGCGCCTGTTGCACGAAAGAGCCGAAACCGCCGACCGAGCCTTCCTCGATTGTGATCAGCACTTCGTGGGCGGCGGCGAGCTTGCGGATCATGGCCAGGTCGAGCGGCTTGGCGAAACGCGCGTCGGCGACGGTCGCGGAGATGCCATGCTTCTCCAGGTCCTCGGCTGCCAGCAGCGCCTCCTTGAGGCGCGTGCCGAGCGACAGGATCGCGACCTGCTTGCCCTCGCGCACGATGCGGCCCTTGCCGATCTCGAGCACTGTGCCCTTCTTGGGCAACTCGAGGCCTACGCCCTCGCCGCGCGGGTAGCGGAAGGCGATCGGGCCCTTGTCGTAGGCCACCGCGGTGGCGACCATGTGCACGAGTTCGGCCTCGTCGGCCGCGGCCATGACGACCATGTTTGGCAGGATGCCAAGGTAGGACGTGTCGAACGAGCCGGCGTGCGTGGCGCCATCGGCCCCAACCAGCCCGGCGCGATCGATGGCGAAGCGCACCGGCAAGTTCTGGATCGCGACGTCGTGCACGACTTGGTCGTAAGCACGCTGCAGGAAGGTCGAGTAGATCGCGCAGAACGGCTTGTAGCCCTCGGTGGCCAAGCCGGCGCAGAACGTCACCGCATGCTGCTCGGCGATGCCGACGTCGAAGGTACGCTCGGGAAAGGTCTTGGCGAAGAGATCAAGCCCGGTGCCGTTGGGCATCGCCGCCGTCACCGCCACGACCTTGTCGTCGCCCTTGGCTTCGGCGATCAGCGCGTCGGCGAACACCTTTGTGTAGGAGGGCGCGTTCGCCTTGGGCTTGTTCTGCGTGCCGGTGATCACGTCGAAGGGCACCACGGCGTGGCCCTTCTCGTAGCTCTCCTCGGCAGGGCCGTAGCCCTTGCCTTTCTGGGTCACGACATGCACCAGGATCGGCCCGGTCTCGGCGTCGCGCACGTTCTTCAGCACCGGCAGCAGGTGGTCGAGGTTGTGGCCGTCGATCGGGCCGACGTAGTAGAAGCCGAGCTCCTCGAACATGGTGCCGCCCGACCAGAAGTTGCGGGCGAATTCTTCCGTCTTGCGGGCGCGGTCGTAGACGAACTTCGGCAGGTGGCGGCCGAGCTGTTTGATCGCCTCGCGCACGGTGCGATAGGTGCCACCCGAGACGAGGCGGGCAAGATAGGCCGACAGCGCGCCCGCCGGCGGGGCGATCGACATCTCGTTGTCGTTGAGGATCACGATGAGCCGCGCGTGCATCGCGCCGGCGTTGTTCATCGCCTCGTAGGCCATGCCGGCCGACATCGCGCCGTCACCGATGACCGCGATGACATTCGCCTTGTCCTTGTGACCCAGAGAATTGGCCACCGCCATGCCGAGGCCGGCCGAGATCGAGGTCGAGGAATGGCCGGCACCGAAGGGGTCGTATTCGCTTTCGCCGCGATTGGTGAAACCGCTGAGGCCGCCGCCCTTGCGCAGGGTACGGATGCGGTCGCGTCGCCCAGTCAGGATCTTGTGGGGATAGGCCTGGTGGCCGACATCCCAGATGATGCGATCGTCCGGCGTGTCGAACACATGGTGCAGGGCCACCGTCAGCTCGACCACGCCAAGACCGGCACCGAGATGGCCGCCGGTGATGGATACAGCGTCAATTGTCTCGGTCCGCAGCTCGTCGGCGATCTGGCGCAGGTCGCTTTCAGGAAACTTGCGGAGGTCAGCCGGCGTGACGATCGTGTCGAGAAGGGGCGTCTTCGAGGTTTTCGTCACATTCGCCTCATTTGCTGGAACCGCTCGCGAAGCAGGCCAGGATCGCCACAAAAGCGATCGACAGGTGACACTCAGCCACCGATGACGGGCAGCCATCGTGCTGAATACCGGCAATCCCGCGGTGCGGCAACGCGGCACGGAAGCGGGCGCGCGGCTTGCGATAAATCTGTCACACAGATGGATCGGTAGGGCGCGAAAGCCGAATCCGGGCGACGTGCCGTCGTAAGCCCTATCTACGGTGCGCCGCGTTCCGGCGCAATGTCGAGACCAGAGCCATGCCGTCCACCCTCCCCGACCCGACCGTCCGTTGCACCACCCTCGGCACTGCAATGGAGAGATTACGGCATAGATGGGGCTTGTTCGTCGGAGGCGGCATCTTGGCCGCGCTGCTTGGCGTGGTCGCCCTCGGACTGGTCGTCACCGCCACTGTTACCACGGTCTACATTGTCGCTGTCTTCATGATCGTGAAAGGCGGCAGCGAGATCTCGATGGGTCTAAACTCCAAGAGCTGGGGCCGCGAGATCCTCTTCATCCTCGCGGGCCTGTTTTACATCGTTGCCGCGGCCTTCGCGCTAGCGCAGCCCCTGTCGGCGGCGGCGATCCTGACGCTGATGCTCGGCGGCGCGCTGGTCGTCGCCGGAAGCATGCGGACCTGGATCGGCGCGCATATGCACAGCCACGCCCGCACCATGGTGATCGCAGGCGGCGTCGTGACCGCGCTCATCGGCTTGCTGGTGGTGTTCGGCTGGCCGGCCAACAGCCTGGTGATCCTCGGCACGCTGCTCGGCGTCGACCTCATCTTCACCGGCGTGATGTGGGTCGGCTTCGGTTTGAAGTTGCGCTCGCACGCGTGATAACGCACCGCAGCATGGCGGAGGGCGGCGCGCCGATGGGTAAGTGGGTCTACGGGTTTGGTGACGGCCATGCCGATGGCACGTCCGAGATGCGCGGGCTGCTCGGCGGCAAGGGTGCCAACCTTGCCGAGATGGCCAACCTCGGCCTTCCGGTGCCGCCGGGCTTCACCATCACCACCGAGGTCTGCACCTGGTTCTACGATCATAGCCGCAGCTATCCCGACGGACTCGAAACCGAGGTCGAGTCCGGCCTTGCCGCCATGGGCGACATCGTCGGCCATGCCTTCGGCGACGCCGAGGATCCGCTGCTGGTGTCGGTGCGCTCGGGCGCCCGCGCCTCGATGCCCGGCATGATGGATACGGTGCTGAACCTCGGGCTCACCGACGCGACCGTCGAGGCGCTTGCGCGACGCACCGGCAACGAGCGCTTCGCCTACGACTCCTACCGCCGCTTCATCCAGATGTATTCCAACGTGGTGCTGGGCATCGACCACCACGAATTCGAGGAGATCCTCGACAACTTCAAGGATCGCAAGGGCTTGTCGCTCGACACGGAACTGTCGGCGCAGGACTGGACGGGGCTTATCAAGCTCTACAAGGCAAAGGTCGAGTCGGTCGGCGGCTCGCCTTTTCCGCAGGATCCGCGCGAGCAGCTCTGGGGCGCGATCGGCGCCGTCTTCGGCTCCTGGATGAACCCGCGCGCGGAAACCTATCGCCGGCTCCAGAACATTCCGGCATCGTGGGGCACGGCGGTCAACGTGCAGTCCATGGTGTTCGGCAACATGGGCGACACCTCCGCGACAGGCGTCGCCTTCACCCGCAATCCCTCGACCGGCGACAACGCGCTCTACGGCGAGTTCCTGATCAACGCCCAGGGCGAGGACGTCGTCGCCGGAATTCGTACGCCGCAGAACATCACCGAGGTCGCGCGGCGCGAGGCTGGTTCGGACAAGCCCTCTTTGGAGACGGCAATGCCCGCCGTGTTCAAGCAGTTCGAGGCGACGACGGCCAAGCTCGAGCGGCACTACCGCGAGATGCAGGACATCGAGTTCACTGTCGAGGACGGCAAGCTGTGGATGCTGCAGACCCGCACCGGCAAGCGCACCGCCAAGGCCTCGCTGCGCATTGCCGTCGACATGGCCAACGAGGGGCTGATCTCGCGCGATCAGGCGATCATGCGCGTCGACCCCGCAGCGCTTGACCAGCTGCTGCACCCGACGATCGACCCGAAAGCCGAGCGCAAGGTGGTGGCGATCGGCCTGCCCGCCTCGCCCGGCGCTGCCTCGGGCGAGATCGTGTTCAACTCCGACGACGCCGAGGAGGTTAAGGCCGCCGGCCGCAAGGTCATACTGGTGCGCGTCGAAACCAGCCCCGACGACATTTCCGGCATGCACGTCGCCGAGGGCATCCTCACCACTCGCGGTGGGATGACATCCCATGCCGCCGTCGTGGCGCGCGGCATGGGCAAGCCTTGTGTCTCGGGCGCCGGCACCGTGCGCGTCGACTACAAGAAGGGCACCATGGTCGCCATGGGCGAGACCTTCCGCAAGGGCGACGTCATCACAATCGACGGCTCGCTCGGCCAAGTTATGGCCGGCGAGATCGCCATGCTGCAGCCCGAACTTTCGGGCGAGTTCGCCGAGCTTATGGAATGGGCCGACGCCGCCCGCCGCATGGCGGTGCGCGCCAACGCCGAAACCCCGCAGGACGCCCGCGCCGCCCGAAAATTCGGCGCTCAGGGGATCGGGCTGTGCCGCACCGAGCACATGTTCTTCGACGAGGAGCGCATCGTCGCCGTGCGCGAGATGATCCTGGCCGAGGACGAGAAGGGCCGCCGCAAGGCGCTGGACAAGCTGCTGCCCTACCAGCGCGACGACTTCGCGGAGCTTTTCGCCATCATGGCCGGTCTGCCCGTCACGATCCGCCTGCTCGACCCGCCGCTGCACGAATTTCTGCCGCACACCGACGAGGAGATCGAAGAGGTCGCCCGCGCCATGGGCGTGCCAACGGAAAAGCTGCGTCGCCGCGCCCATGAGCTGCGCGAGGAGAACCCGATGCTGGGCTTCCGCGGCTGCCGCCTCGCCATCGCCTTTCCGGAGATCGCCGAGATGCAGGCCCGCGCCATCTTCGAGGGCGCGCTGATCGCTAAGCGCAAGACGGGTCAGGCCGTCGAACCCGAGATCATGGTGCCGCTTGTGTTCGGCCGTGCCGAACTCGACCTCGTCAAGGCTTCCATCGACAAGATGGCGGACGCCGTCGCCGCTGAGAAGGGCGAACGCGTGCCCTACATCGTCGGCACGATGATCGAGCTTCCTCGCGCCTGCCTGCGCGCCGCCGAGATCGCCGAGACGGCGGAGTTCTTCTCGTTTGGCACCAACGACCTCACCCAAACCGGGCTGGGCATCTCGCGCGACGACGCGGCCTCGTTCCTCGGCCCCTACACCGCCAAGGGCATCCTCGCCCACGACCCGTTCGTGACCATCGATCAGCAGGGCGTCGGCGAACTGGTCGAGATCGGCGCCGAGCGCGGCCGCCGCACCCGGCCCGAGATCAAGATGGGCATCTGCGGCGAGCACGGTGGCGATCCCAAGTCGATCGACTTTTGCGAGCGGGTCGGTCTGGCCTACGTCTCCTGCTCGCCGTTTCGCGTCCCAATCGCCCGCCTCGCCGCAGCCCAGGCGGCGCTGGGCTTCAAGTAGGAGCCGACCCACACCTTGCCTGAAACGCTTGTAGGCGATCGTTTAACCGTAAGGCAGCGTCTATTATTGCTCAGCCACCTTCGCGGAAACTGCGACATTGGGACCGACACAAGTCGGCATACCGCGACCTTCACATCGCCCAAACGACGCGTTCGTCGACATCGCCCAAGCGGGTTGCCGAAAGGCCGCTCCAGCCGGCACTACTTCTCCGAGTCAACGGGATCGGTGCCGCCGGGCGTGGCGTAAGGGTGCTTGCTGTCCTCGGGCGCCATGCTCTCGCCGCCCGCGGGCGGAACGTTCTCGCCCGAGGGCTTACCCGGCGGTTTGTGCATCGTCAGATCGGGGTTGGCTGAGCCCGCCTTGTCGTCCTTGTCGAGTACGGGTCCTGTAAGGTTGCGCAAGCGTGTCTCCCTGTCTGGTCGAGGGGTCGGCGATGGTCGGACAGGAGGTAGCCGCTGGCGACGCGTAATGGCAAGGATGCGGCGCCGCAGGTCGCGTGGTCATCGCCCTGTCACCTGATCCATGGAGGAGAGGAACGGCTTTCGCTTGACGTCACGCGGGCCTAGTCGAGTCCCTGAAAGGAATCTGTCATGAAGCTACCCTATGTCGGCCTGGCCCTCGCGGTCCTCGCCACCGTCGCGCTCGCCGCCCCGCAGAGCGCCAGCGCCGCCCACGCGCGCCACATGATGGCCAAGCGGATGCGCCTGGTGCCTTCGCAGCCCAAGCCCGGCTACCACAGCATGGTCGGCACGCCTTCGCTCGTCGATGTCGTACCGGTTTCGGCGCAAGGCGGCCTGCTCGGTCTCGGCGTCCTCCCTTCGACCGGCTTGTTCAAGAGCGTTCCGCTTCTGGGCAATTTCGGTCTCTGACGGTTGCCCGCCGGCGGCGGCCTTCCACCGCCGGCGAAACACGGATTGAGCACCACGCGTTGGCCTTCCGGCAAGTACGCAGAGCGTGGGGACAGCGACGTTAACAGTTCGTTCATCCGCGCGGGATCCAATGAGACGTCGACGCGGCCCGGGGCCGGCCCGATCACCCGCGACCCCACGCCCTTAAGCTGGGGCCGCGTCGACGTGCACATCCTGCCTGCAAAGACGGCTCGTGGCGGAAAGTTTATGCTGTGCCCGGGCAGAGCGGCTGCGGCGGCAACCCGCGCCTTGCGAGCGCCACGCGGCGCGCTAAGCTGTCGAGCCGGGCGAGCCGCCGGGCGATTCCGGAACCCGAGACTTGTCGAGAGAACCGCGCGACGCCCCTCAGTTCTACCTGACCGCGCCCTCGCCGTGCCCCTACCTGCCGCGTCGCGAGGAGCGCAAGGTCTTCACCCATCTCATCGGCAAACGCGCCGCCGGCCTCAACGACACGCTGACGCAATCGGGCTTCCGTCGGTCGCAGACCATCGCCTACCGGCCAGCCTGCGAGTCCTGCCGCGCGTGCGTCTCCGTCCGCGTCAAGGCGCGGGAGTTCGTGGCTTCGAAGAACCTGCGCCGCATCGCCGAGCGCAACGAGGATCTCCGCGGCGCCGTGGTGCGAGCAGAGCCCAGCTCGGAGCAATATGCGCTGTTTCGTGGCTATCTCGACGTTCGACACGCCGATGGCGGCATGGCCGATATGACCGTGCTCGATTATTCGATGATGGTGGAAGACAGCCACGTCGAGACGCGGCTGGTGGAGTACCGCGTTGGCTCAACCTCGGTCGCGCAGGGCCGACTTGTCGCGGTCTGCCTGACCGACCTGCTCGCCGACGGCCTGTCGATGGTCTATTCGTTTTACGACCCGGCCGAGCAGCCACGCTCGCTCGGCACCTACATGATTCTCGACCATATCGAGCGCGTGCGGCGCCTCGGGCTGTCGCACCTTTATCTCGGATATTGGGTCGAAGGCTCGAAGAAGATGGCCTACAAGGCGCGTTTCATGCCGCAGGAGCGTCTCGGCCTCAATGGCTGGGACCGCGTGGCTGAACGCAACGGCCCCCGCGAAGGAGCCGCTTAGCGTTAGACAGCTACATCGACTTTTTGAGCTTCGCCGTGCGCTTGGAATGCTTCATGGGTTTTTCTTCATGGAGCCTTTCTCCATCGAGTCGCTGTCGCCACCCTTCTCCATCGCGCCAGCGCCCGGGTCAGCGGGCTGCGCACCCTGCATCGGCTGGGGCCCGGCGGGCGCCTGGGCGAAGACGGCGCCGGTCAAAGCGGGACCAGCCAAGAAGGACAGCGTGCCAACGACGGCGACGGCCGTTATCGACTTGAATTGAATATGTTTGTCTCCTCTCGCGTATCCGCCAATCTTAGTCTGGCGTTGCCAAACAAATGACAGGCATCGAACATGGCTGCCGGGGCCGTTCGGGCGAGAGGACGATGCGGGAGCGTGCGCCTTGCGCGAACGTCTCCAACCGGCGGCCTCAGCTCTTCGCGTTGAGCGCCGTGAGACCGCCGAAGCGCGCGTTGAAGCGCGACAGGCGCCCGCCGCGATCGAGCAGCTGGGCTGAGCCGCCGGTCCATGCCGGATGCGTCTTGGGATCGATGTCGAGCTGCATCGTGTCGTCGGGCGCACCGTAGGTCGAACGTGTGGTGAACTCGGTGCCGTCGGTCATCACGACCTTGATCGTGTGGTAGGATGGGTGGATATCGGCTTTCATCGTCGAGGCTTCCAAGGAGAGAAGATCTGTCCGCGCTTGACTTGCGCCAGCGGAATGCACGCGTGTCCCTAAAGGCAACGCACACGAACGGCAAGACAGGTCCATTCCGGCGGCCTGCGAGCTTGCTTTCAGATCCCCGAGCCGCCGATCTCCTCGCCGTCGCGCGGAAAGGCCGGCAGGCGCGATGCCATGTCGGGGGTGCGAACCCCCGGCATGGTGGAGGGCAGCGGCATCCAGTTGGCCACCTCCCAGTCGTCGTACATGATCGCGCAATCGTGGCTCGAGTCCGTCGAGGTCCAGCAAGCGTCGGCGGATCGCCGGGGCTGCCCCCAGCGCACGACATCGATGTCGGCGGGCCCCTGCTCGCTCTGCCGAATCACGACGATGATGCGCGTGCCGTCCTTGGGAGCGGTGATCATTGGACGCCAACGCGGCGTGTCATCGGCCATGGCGTGATCCTCCGCCTTGCGGGCTCGAACCATATCAAAGGCTGCAAGCTGAGCAATAACACAATTTAGGTTCGGCGACGACGAAGCTCAGGCTCCCTTGGGACGAAAGACCAGAATCTCGGCCGGGTCGCATTCGAGCCGCGCCGCACCCATCAGGTCGAGACAATAGGGGATCGCCGGCATAATCGCGTCCATGCAGGTTTTGATCGAGCCTGGCTTGCCCGGCAGGTTGACGACCAGACAGTGGCCGCGCTGCGCCGCGACCTGGCGCGACAGGATGGCGGTCGGCACGTCGCGCAGGCTGACCTGCCGCATCAGTTCGCCGAAGCCGGGATAGAGGCGCGGCGCCGCGGCAATGGTGGCCTCGGGCGTGAGATCGCGGTCGGACGGGCCGGTGCCGCCGGTGGTCAGCACCAGGTCGCAGCCCTCGTCGTCGACCAGCGCCACGATGGTGTCGCGCACGCTCTCGAAGCCATCGGGTATGACCCGACGCAAAATGCCGAACTCCGATACGAGCACGCGCGACAGGTAGGCCTCGATCGCCGGACCGCTGACGTCCTCATAGACGCCTGCGCTGGCGCGATCGGAGGCTGTGACGACGCCGATGCGCGCCGGGCGGAGCGGCGCCGCGCTCACACGCCCTCGACGACGACCGTCTCGCCGGTGGCGGCGGCGAGCCGGTTCTCGCTGGCCTTCTGGTAGGTGTCGGAATGGTAGCAGTCGAGCGCATGCTGCACGCTCGGGAACTCGATCAGCACGTTGCGCTCGCGCGCCTGGCCCTCCAGCGCCTCGAGCGGGCCGCCGCGGGCGAGGAAGATCGCCTCATATTGCTCGAAGGCACCGCCCGAGCCCTCGACGTATTTCTTGTAGTGCGCCGGGTCCTTCACGTCGCGGCGCGCGATCCAGTAGCCCTTCTTCGGGCCGGGCTGGTCGCGCGGGCCGACGGCGCCCTGCACCACGACGATCTCGCCCTCGGCCACCGGCAGCCGGTGCGCGCGGGCCTTTTGGTAGATGTCGGAGGCGTAGCAGGCGCGGGCCTTGTCGACGCCGGGGAACTCGACGACGACGTTGCGGCTGCGCGACTCGCCCTCGAGCGGATGCGCGGTGCCGCCGCGCACGAGGAAGCGCGCGCCGTGGGCCTCGTAAGCCGGGCCGGCGGTGTCGACGTAATTCTTGTAGGCGTCTTCGGCGCGGTCTGGATCGGTCATGTCGAAGCGGGCGATGAGATAGGCGAGCATGACGGATCCACTAGCGCAGGTCGGCCGCATGTAGCGCGCGAAGGCGGCGCGGTCGAGCCGGCCGGTCAGGCCGCTGGCGAAGACGTCTTCGGCACGCGGTGCCAAACCCACAGGCACAGCAGCGCCACCGGCAGGCCGATCAGCGAAGTCGCCTCGAAGAAATGTTCGAAGCCGAGGCGCTGGATGACGAAGCCCGAGCTCGCGGCGAGCAGGCTGCCGGGCAGCGCCACGATCGACGTCAGCAGGGCGTACTGGCTGGCGGCGAGCTCGCTGGCGCAGAGCGTCGACATGTAGGTGATGAGCACGATGGAGGCGAAGGCGTAGGCGAAGCTGTCGATCGAGACGGCGGTCGCGAACACCCAGAACTCGCCGCCGCCATGGTCGCCGTGCGCCGCCAGCCACGCCAGGGCGAGGTGCGAGGCCGAGCCGGCAAAGGTGCCGACGAACAGGCTCGGCATCATGCCGAGCCGCGGCACCAGCCAGCCGCCGAAGGCAGTGGCGGCGATCGCCACGCCGAAGCCGAACACCTTGGTCACGGTGGCGATGTCGCTGTTGGAATAGTGCAGCGCCTTGAACAGCGGGATGGCCATGGCCGAGGCGACGTAGCCGGGCATGCGGAAGCCGGCGACGAGAACGAGGATCGGCGCGGCCATCGGCCCGAGCCGCACGACCAGTTCGCGGATCGGATGCCAGATGGTGAGCAGGATGTTGCGCGAGGCAGCGGCCGCCTCCTTGCGCTGGGGCTCGGGCGCCAACAGCGCGGCGGCGAGTCCCGGCAGCGTCAGCACCGCCATGCCTAGATAAGCGCCGGGCCAGCCGATGCGGTCGGCCAGCAGGAGTGCGCCGGCGCCGCCGGCCAGCGTGCCGACGCGCCAGCCGATCTCGGCCCAGGACGACATGACCGCCTTCTTCTCCGGCGCCACGGCGATGCGCCAGCCGTCGATCACCACGTCGCGGGGGGGGGGGGGGGGGGGGGGCCCCCCCCCCCCCCCCCCCGCGCCCCCCCCCCCCCCCCCCCCCCCCCCCCCGCCCCCCCCCCCC
>CAXTQM010000030.1:0-12530 GCA_964246205.1 uncultured Beijerinckiaceae bacterium
TCTGCACGACGACGCCGGAATGCTCCTCGTCGACGTCGATCACGACCTCCTCGATGGGCTCAAGCAGCGAGCCATCCTCGGCCTTCTGATAGACCACCTTGGGGCGCGATACGCCGAGCTCGAAGCCCTCGCGGCGCATCACCTCGATGAGGATCGAGAGCTGCAGTTCGCCGCGGCCGGAGACGATATAGCCGTCGGACTTGGTGTCGTCGGCGATTTTGAGCGCAACATTGCCCTCGGCCTCCTTCATCAGGCGAGCGCGGATGACGCGAGTGGTGACCTTGTCGCCTTCGGTGCCGGCCAACGGCGAGTCGTTGACGAGGAAGGTCATCGACAGAGTCGGAGGGTCGATCGGCTGAGCCTGCAGCGGCTCGGTCACGGACGGCTCGCACATCGTGTCGGCGACGTTGAACTTCTCGAGACCCGCGATGGCGACGATGTCGCCGGCCTCGGCCTCCTCGATCGGCGTGCGCTCGATCCCGCGGAACGCGAGGATCTTCGACACCCTGCCCTGCTCGACGACCTTGCCGGAGCGGTCGAGCACCTTGACCGCCTGATTCGGCTTGACCGAGCCTGCGAAGATGCGGCCGGTGACAATGCGGCCGAGGTAGGGGTTGGCCTCGAGCAGCGTGCCGAGCATGCGGAAGCCGCCCTCCTCGATGGTCGGCTCCGGCACGTGTTTGACGACGAGATCGAACAGCGGGCCCATGCCCTCCTGCGGACCCTCGGGCGCCATCGCCATCCAACCCTGCTTGGCGGAGCCGTAGAGGATCGGGAAGTCGAGCTGCTCGTCCGACGCGTCGAGCGCGGCGAAAAGGTCGAATACCTCGTTGACGACCTCGGTCACGCGGGCGTCGGGCTTGTCGACCTTGTTGATGGCGACGATCGGCTTCAGGCCGATCTTCAGCGCCTTGCCGACCACGAACTTGGTTTGCGGCATCGGGCCCTCGGCGGCATCGACCAGCACGATGGCGCCATCGACCATCGACAGGATGCGCTCGACCTCGCCGCCGAAATCGGCGTGGCCGGGGGTGTCGACGATATTGATGCGCGTCTCGTGCCAGGCGATGGAGGTCGCCTTGGCCATGATGGTGATGCCGCGCTCCTTCTCGAGGTCGTTCGAATCCATGACGCGCTCGGCGACGCGCTGGTTGTCGCGGAAGGCGCCGGACTGGCGCAGCAGGCAGTCGACGAGCGTGGTCTTGCCGTGATCGACGTGAGCGATGATGGCGATGTTTCGCAGCTTCATGGGAACGGGCCGGAGATTGGAGAGGGGCGCGCGCGAAGGCGCATGCCGCGTTGCCGCACGCTCTACCGCATTGCGGTGGAAATGGGAATGGCCCGCTCGCTCGCGGCTGGTATCGCGCGCGCGGGCTCAAGAAGGCCGCCGGCGGGTGCTGGAGGGAGCGGATCGCCAACGGCGGCAGGCAATGCCCGGCGAGCAGCACGATGAGGATCAGGGGAGGAGCATGACCTTCGCGAACGATGGCTTGGTCGGCGGACTCATGGCCTGGCGTGATAATTTGTATCAGCCTCCATCCTACAGCAGATCGGCGCGAGAGCCGGCGTGGCGCTGCCGCGGCATCTCGCCCGCCCTCCCCGATTGTTGCCGGACGCCGTTGAGGATAGGCTGGCTCCATGCAGACGCCCGCCGTGGTTCGGATCGTGCAGTCGATCGCTGAGCTCGATCCCGTGCAGTGGGACCGTTGCGCCAATCCCGAGATCCCGGCGACCGGGCTCGTCGTAGCCGCGGACGGCGACATCGTCGCCGCCAACATCGAGGGCGAGCGTTTCAACCCGTTCATCACGCACGCCTTCCTGCTCGCGCTCGAAAGCTCGAAGTCGGTTGGCGGGCGCTCCGGCTGGGTGCCGACATACGTCGTGGTCGAGAGCAAGGCCGGCCGGCTTGAGGCGGTGGCGCCCTGCTACATCAAGACCCATTCGATGGGCGAGTACGTCTTCGATCACGCTTGGGCCGACGCCTACCACCGCGCCGGGCTCGACTATTACCCCAAACTCCAGGTCTGCGTGCCGTTCACCCCCGTCACCGGCCGCCGCCTGCTGGTGGCCGCCGACGCCGATCCGATGGCGACCGAGACGCTGATCGCCGGCCTCAAGGCCTGGCGCGCCAAGGTCGAGGCATCGACCGTCCACGTCACCTTTGCCACGCGGGCCGAGGCGGCGGCCATGGGCGAGGCCGGCTTCCTGCAACGCACCGGCCAGCAGTTCCACTTCGTCAACGAAGGCTATCGCGACTTCGAGCATTTTTTGGAAAGTCTGGCCTCGCGCAAGCGCAAGGTCATCCGCCGCGAGCGCCGCGACGCGCTGGGCAACGGCATCACCGTCGAGTGCTTCTCCGGCGCGGCGATCCTGCCGGCGCACTGGACAGCCTTCTACGACTTCTACATCGACACCGGCTCGCGCAAGTGGGGGCGGCCCTACCTGACGCGCGGCTTCTTCGAGGCCGTCGGCCGCACCATGGCGGAGCGCATCCTGCTCGTAATGGCCAGGCGGGAGGGCAAATGGATCGCCGGCGCCATCAACTTCATCGGCGACGACGCGCTCTACGGGCGCAACTGGGGCTGCATCGAGGAGCACCCCTTCCTGCATTTCGAGGTGTGCTACTATCAGGCCATCGAGTGGGCGATCACGCACAAGCTCAAGCGGGTCGAGGCCGGGGCGCAGGGCGAGCACAAGCTGGCACGCGGCTACCGGGCGGTACCGACCTATTCGGCGCACGAGATCCCCGACAAGCGCTTCCACCGCGCCATCGACGACTACCTCGTGCGCGAGCGCGCGGCGGTCGACGAGGCGATCGAGGAATACGGCGAGTTGGCCCCCTTCAAAAAGGTGGCGCCGTCTGCCATCGAAAGCGAATGAGCGCGCCCTACGACGACGAGAACATCTTCGCCAAGATCCTGCGCAGCGAGATACCCTGCGCAAAGGTCTACGAGGACGAATTCGTGCTGGCCTTCATGGACGTCATGCCCCAGGCCGAGGGCCACACGCTGGTGGTGCCTAAGGCGCCGGTTCGCGGCCTGCTCGACGTGGCGCCGGACACGCTGGCCGCACTGATCGTGCGCGTACAGAAGGTCGCTGCGGCGGTGCAGGCGGCTTTCGCCGCCGATGGCCTCACCATCCTGCAATACAACGAGCCGGCCGGTGGCCAGAGCGTGTTTCACCTGCACTTCCACGTCGTGCCGCGCATGGACGGCGTCGCGCTGAAACCGCACGCCGACGGCACGGCCGATACGGCCGTGCTGAAGGAGCAAGCCGCCCGGATCGCCGCGAAACTGTAGCGCCGATCCTCCCCTGCGAAGCGCGGCGTAGCGGAGGCGTATCCGCCCAGATCGTCTTTCCCGTCTAGAGATCGAAGCGCGCCACCACGGGCACGTGGTCGGAAGGTCGCGCCCAGCTGCGGCATTCCTTGTGAATGGTCATGCCGGCGAGCGTTTCGCCGAGGCTCGGGCTGGCCCAGATGTGGTCGAGCCGGCGGCCCTTGTCGGCCTTGGCCCAGTCCGGCGAGCGATAGCTCCACCAAGTGTAGCACTTCTCGCTCTCGGGCACGTGGGCGCGCAGCACGTCGACCCAGCGCCCGGCCGCGACGACCCGGCCGAAGCGCTCGACCTCGACCGGCGTGTGGCTGACGACCTTCAGCAGCGCTCTATGGCTCCACACGTCGTGCTCGAGCGGCGCCACATTGAGGTCACCGACCAGGATGGCGTCGCCCGCCGCCACGCCGTCGGCGTCGATCCAGGCGACCATCTCGTCGAGGAAGGCGAGCTTGTGGGCGAACTTCTCGTTGATGGCGGGGTCCGGCTCGTCGCCGCCGGCTGGCACGTAGAAATCGTGCAGGGTCAGCTCGCGTCCGCCGACCGCGAGCCCGACGGCGAGATGGCGGGCATCGTTCTTGCCGCAGAAGCCACGGCGCTCGATGCGGGTGAACGGCAGTTGCGAGGCGATGGCCACGCCGTGGTAGCCTTTCTGCCCGTTGATCGCGAGATGCGCGTAGCCCAGTTTCTTGAAGGCCGACACCGGGAACTCGGCGTCCCGGCACTTGGTCTCCTGTAGGCACAGCACGTCGGGCCGGTGCTCGATCAGGAAGGCCTCGACGAGGTCGATGCGCAGCCGGACGGAGTTGATGTTCCAGGTCGCGACGGTGAGCATCGCGCCGCTATAGCCGTCGCGTGCGGGGCGGAGAAGGCGTAGCGGACCGAAGGCTGGGGAGGACGAGACGCTAGTTTGCCGCAGAACCGGTGCGGGAGCCGATTTTCATCAAGCGATCCGCAACGGCGTCGACCTGCACGGCAAGCATGTCGAGCTGGTCTTGATCGACCCGACGTTCGCTCGCGATCCGCACAATCAGGTCAGCGGAAATTCTCAGGAGTTGCGACATCTGCTGTATCTCTTCTGCAAAAAGCATGCAGCAATCTCGAGATCGAAACGACGCCGATCGCGTCTCGTCAACACTAACATTTCATGCTCGAACGGCAGCTGAGAAAACGTCGCAGCTTGTCGGTTGCCCTAGCAGGCCGCTATGACTGCGGCGTCATGCCCTCGATGCGGCGTTGCATCTCTCCGAGCTGGCGGCGCATGTCGTCGAGTTCCGTTCTGGACCCCGATGCTTGTGCCGTCGCTGTCGGCATTCCCTCCGCGGAGGTGGGCTCCGCCGCCGGCTCGGGCGGCTTCGGAGCGGCGGTCCCCATCGCGCCGACGGCAGGCGTGAACATGGACAGGGCTTTGCGGAACATCGCCACATTCTGGCGCGACAGCTCTTCCATCTGCGCGAACATCGGCGCGGCGGCCCCAGCCATGGGGTTGTTCATCATGGCGCCCGTCGGCAGACTCTTGCCGAACACGTCGGCGAAGCCGCCCTTCTCCTTGGTCAGCTTGTCGAGCGAGAGCTCGAGATAGGAGGGCACCAGCATCTGCATGCTGTCGCCGTAGAAGCGGATGAGCTGGCGCAGGAAGGTGATCGGCAGCAGGCTCTGGCCGTTCTTGCCCTCTTGCTCGAAGATGATCTGCGCCAGCACCGAGCGCGTGATGTCCTCGCCGCCCTTGGCATCGTAGACAACGAAATCGTCGCCTCGCTTCACCATGCTGGCGAGGTCCTCGAGCGTAACGTACGCGCTCGTCCCGGTGTTGTAGAGGCGCCGATTGGCGTATTTCTTGATAGTGACCGGGGGCTTCTCGCTCGTCATCTAGCCGAACTCTGGTTGGCGAACGTCGATCGACTACTGCGATGTCCGACGTGGATCCAATCATATGCTCTTTGTGCGAATGCGAAAGCATCGTCTTGCTGCATCGCACTCCCCCAAGCGACCCATGCGGACTTGCCGTCCGGGTGGTTGACCCGACATCCGGCTTGCTGTCGTAAACGCCGCAACGGCAGCCGGCGCATTTCGGCGCGAAAGGGAGTTTCCATGTCCACCGACATCGTCATCGTCGCCGCCGGCCGCACCGCCGTCGGCTCGTTTAATGGCGCCTTCGGAGCGATCCCGGCGCACGAGCTCGGCGCCGCGGTGATCAAGGAGGTCATGGCTCGCGCCAAGGTCGAAGGCGACGATGTCGACGAGGTGATCCTCGGCCAGGTTCTGACCGCCGCCCAGGGGCAGAACCCGGCGCGGCAGGCGGCCATGGCCGCCGGCGTGCCGAAGGAGAAGACCGCCTGGAGCCTCAACCAGGTGTGCGGTTCGGGGCTGCGCTCGGTGGCGCTCGGCATGCAGCAGATCGCCAACGGCGATGCCTCGATCATCGTCGCCGGCGGGCAGGAGAGCATGTCGCTCTCGCCCCACGCGAGCTACCTCCGCGGTGGCGTGAAGATGGGCGACACCAAGCTCGTCGACACGATGATGAAGGATGGCCTCATCGACGCCTTCCAGGGCTACCCAATGGGCAACACCGCCGAGAACATCGCCGAGAAGTGGCAGATCTCGCGCGAGGATCAGGACCAGTTCGCGCTGAGCTCGCAGAACAAGGCCGAGGCGGCGCAAAAGGAGGGCCGCTTCAAGGACGAGATCGTCCCGTTCACCGTCAAGGGTCGCAAGGGCGACATCGTCGTCGACGAGGACGAGTACATCCGCAAGAACGCAGTGATGGACAACTTCTCCAAGCTGAAGCCGGCCTTCTCGAAGGAGGGCACGGTGACCGCCGGGAACGCCTCCGGGATCAACGATGGCGCGGCCGCCGTGGTGCTGATGAGCGCCGAGGAGGCCAAGCGCCGCGGGCTCACGCCGCTGGCCCGCATCGCCTCCTGGGCGACGGCCGGCGTCGACCCGGCGATCATGGGCACCGGCCCGATCCCGGCGTCGCGCAAGGCGCTGGAGAAGGCCGGCTGGAAAGTCGGCGATCTCGACCTCGTCGAGGCCAACGAGGCCTTCGCCGCCCAGGCGATCTCGGTGAACAAGGACATGGGCTGGGATCCGGCGATCGTGAACGTAAACGGCGGTGCCATCGCCATCGGCCACCCGATCGGCGCCTCGGGCACCCGCGTGCTGGTGACGCTGCTCCACGAGATGAAACGCCGCGACGTGCACAAGGGCTTGGCGACGCTGTGCATCGGCGGCGGCATGGGCGTCGCCATGTGCCTGGAGCGCTGAACCGCGCTCTCGCTCGGAGGGCGTCGCTCATCGAGCGGCGTGTCTGATGACATCGTAAGAACGACGGGGGCCGCCAAGAGCCATCCGTCACAGGGGAGAGGGGTTTATAATGGCACGAGTGGCGGTCGTCAGTGGAGGCTCGCGCGGGATCGGCGCGGCGATCAGCAAGGCGTTGCTCGACGCCGGCTACAAGGTGGCGGCGACCTACGCCGGCAACGACGAAGCGGCCGCCGCCTTCAAGGAGGCGACCGGCATCGCCGTCTACAAGTGGGACGTATCGAACTACGAATCCTGCGTCGACGGCATGAAGCAGGTCGAGGCGGATCTCGGGCCGATCGAGGTGCTGGTCAACAACGCCGGCATCACCAAGGACGTGCCGTTGCACAAGATGAAGCCGGAGCAATGGTCCGTCGTCATCAACACCAACCTCAATTCCCTGTTCAACATGACCCGACCGGTCATCGAGGGCATGCGCGAGCGCGGCTGGGGCCGCATCGTCAACATTTCCTCGATTAATGGCCAGAAGGGCCAGTTCGGCCAGACCAATTATTGCGCCGCGAAGTCGGGCGACATCGGCTTCACCAAGGCGCTGGCTCATGAGAGCGCCGGCAAGGGCATCACGGTCAACATCATCGCGCCCGGCTACATCGCCACCGACATGGTCAAGGCCGTGCCGGAGGAGATCATCAAGACCAAGGTGCTGCCGCACATCCCCGTCGGCCGGCTCGGCGAGCCGGAGGAGATCGCGCGCTGCGTGGTCTTCCTTGCGAGCGACGACGCCGCCTTCATCACCGGCACCACGATCTCGATCAACGGCGGTCAGCACATGATCTGAAGCCGACGGGCGGCGACCCGCCGCGCAGGATCGTTCGATACCACACGAGGCCAGGGCGCATGCAGTTCGATCCCGACGTCGTCGCGCTGTTCGAGGCGGCCAAGGCGGCCAACCTGCCGACCATCGACCAGCTCGAGGTTGACGCGGGGCGCGAGCTCTACAAGGCGCAGATCGCGCATACCGGCGGCCCAGCCGTCGAGATGGAGGCGATCCGCGACCTGGCCGCCGAAGGCCCGGCCGGGGCAATCCCGCTGCGGCTCTACCGGCCGTTCGGACTTGCCGACGGCGCGACGCCGTTGCTGATCTACTATCACGGCGGCGGCTGGGTGATCGGCGATCTGGACACCCATGACGTGGTGTGCCGGCAGATCGCGGCGCGGGCCGGCTGCCTGGTCGTCGCCGTTGACTATCGTTTGGCGCCGGAGCATGTCGCACCGGCTGCGGCCGAGGACTGCCTCGCCGCGACCCGCTGGATCGCCGCTCATGCCGGCACGCTCGGTGCCAACCCGGCACGCCTCGCCGTCGGCGGCGATAGCGCTGGCGGCAACCTCGCCGCCGTTGCGGCGCTCGCCGCCCGCGACGAGGGCCGGCCACTTCGCGCGCAGATCCTGATCTATCCCTCGGTCGACCTGCGCAAGGATGCGCCGCCCTACCCTTCGCGTGAGCAGAATGCGCAGGTGCCGCCGCTTACCACAGCGGTCATGGAATATTTTAGGGTGCGCTATCTCGCTGGCGACGCCTCGACCGCGGACTGGCGGCTGTCGCCGATAGCGGCAGCGGACTGGACGGGGGTGGCCCCGGCGCTGGTGATCACCGCGGAATGCGACGTGCTGCGCGACGAGGGCCGCGCCTACGCTGACGCTCTCGAAGCGGCCGGCGTGCCGGTGCGGCGGTTGGAGGTGCCTGGCATGGTCCACGGTTTCATCAACATGGGCGGCGCGCTGAAGGCCGCCGGCCGCACGATCGAGGTCATCGCGGACGAGCTGAAGACGCGTTTCGCTTAAGCGACTTTGTCTTCCCGGGTGTTCGTGCCGATGCGGCGCAAAGATCAGTGCGGCGGCGGCGAGGCGCTCTGCGGAGCCGTAGCAGGCGGCGTGGCTGGCACGGCGTTCGGCGTAGCCGGCGGTACGACCTGCTGCGATGCGGGCGTCGTCCCCAGCGTCTGGTTCGCCGTGTTCTGGATGCTGCTCGCCTGCTGCTGGCCGATCACGCCGTAGAAGACCGCGATCGCCAGTCCTGCAGCGACCAGGGCGCCGATCAACTTCTTCGTACTTGGCGTCATGTATCAAGTCCCTTCACACGAGTGGATCGACCCCCCGGGCGACGGCGTGCGGCTGGCTTGTCAGGTGATCGCCGACCGCGTGCTCCAGCGCCACAGCTTGTCGAATGGCAGGGTCACTAGCATGAACAGATGTTCGAGGATGGCAAGGCCGAGAAGCGAGGCAACGAGCGCGTAGCCCGCGGTGTTCGCCGCCACCGCCGCCGGGTCAACCGCCATCAGCACCATGCCGCCGACGGCTGCCACGGCGAGCAGCACCGCCACGGGAAAAAAGCCGTTGACCGGCGCGCGGCGAAAATAGGAGCGCAGGTGCGCGATCGGCGCCGGCATGACCGAATCGTTAAGATTGGGCACGCCGAAGAACAGGTTGAGCTTGGACGACACTCGCATCGCCCAGAGCACGGCGTAGGCCAAGGCGCCAACCTGGTTGGGTTGGCCCCATGTGGCGGCGAGCACGCCGAGCCCGGTGCCGGCGAGCGCCAGCTCGTGCCACAGGATCGCGGCCACCGCGAAGCGGAAGCGGCGGAAGCCGCTGGCTCCCACCGGGCAGGCCAGCGGGCGGGGACCGGTCACGGCGCCGGTGAGGAAGGCGACCTCCTGCGTGCCCCAGAGCACGATGGCGGCAGTGAAGCCGGCGTAGGTCGCGGTCAGGCTCGACACCGCTGCCGTCCGCGCCAGAGCGACAAGGCAAAGCGGGTAGAGGATCGCGGCGCCGACCAGCGCCCACCGCGCCGCCGCCGGCTTGCGCAGCACCACGAGAAACACGATCCCGGTGGAGAACCACCAGATGAAGAGCGCGTAGGCGAAGGCCGTCGCGTTCGCGCCCATCGGCCTACCAGGCCGGCGCGAGCAGCGTGGTTGGCGGCAAGGCGGTGCGCTTAACCGGCAGCACGAACAGCCGCGCGAAGGTCAGGGCGGCGGCGGCCCCGAGGCCGGCGCGCTTGAGCTTGCCGGCGAGCCCGCCCTGCGCGTTGGCGATGGCGCGCGCCTCGGTGATCCGCCGCATCCGCTCCAGCCCGGCGCGAAACGCCGGATGGTCGATGTCGAGGGCGACCGGGAAGCACTGCTTGGCGATCTCCTGCGTGATCGCGAAGACCTTGTAGTCGTAAACCGTCGGGTCGATGCCGACGGCCTCGTGGAAGGCCGGGCGCATGTGGTCGCGCACGTACATGGTCGCGAAGACGGCGAGCAGGAAGAAGCGGATCCAGAGCTTGTTGCGGCCGGCGGTCAGCTTGGGATCGGCGCGCATCAGCAAAGCGAAGCCCTCGCCGTGACGGAACTCATCGTTGCACCACTTCTCGAAGTACTTGAAGATCGGATGGAACAGCCGGTCGGGATTGCGCTCGAGCTGGCGGTAGATGGTGATGTAGCGGGCGTAACCGATCTTCTCGGAAAGATAGGTCGCGTAGAAGATGAACTTGGGCTTGAAGTAGGTGTACTTCTTGACCCGCGTCAGAAAGCCGAGATCGACGCCGATGCCGGCATCCTTCAGCGTCTCGTTGATGAAGCCGGCATGGCGCGACTCGTCGCGCGCCATGAAGGTGAAGAGCTCGCGGATGTCCTTGTTGGCGATCTGCTTCTTGATCTCGGAATAGAGCACGCAGCCGGAGAACTCGGCGGTGAGCGAGGACACCAGAAAGTCCTTGAACTCGCGGCGCAGCTCCGGCGGCAGCGCGTCGATGTCGGCGTCCATCGGGCCTTCGCGACGGAAGTGCATCTTGTTGTGGTCGGCGCGCATCTCGCCGATCATGTGGTCCCATTCCTTGCGGACGAGATCGACGTTGAGCCTGTCCATCGCCTTGAAGTCGGTGGTGTAAAAACGAGGCGAGAGGATCGTGTCCTCCTTGGCGGCGTCGAGGGAAAGGCTGGAGGTGCCGGGGATGGCGTGCGGCAGCGCGAGCCCGCCGGTGCCGCCGCCTTCGATCGGGATCATGGCGCTCGTCCTTCGGAGAAGCTGACTTCGTACAATTCGGTGAGTTCGAGATAGCCTTCGACATGGGCCCAAAAGCGGCCAAGCGGGCCGGCCCGTCGCAAAGTCGCGCGACGCGCGAAGACGGTCTTCTCGCCGAAGCCGATGCCAATGGGCGCGTCATGGATGATCACCTCGTCGCCGGGGCCGGGCGCGACCCCTTCAAGGTCGACATAGGCGTGCAGGCTGTCGCGCGTCTGCTCGAGATCGATCGTGCAAGGCACCTCGATCGTTCCGCGCGACCCCGACCGACCAGCCATCATCGCGCCTCGCCTCCTTCGTCCGTCTTCGCGTCGCCGACCTTTGCGGCAGCGTTAGGCGTCGCGCCGTCGCCCAATTTACCTATACCATCGGCTCGCGGATCGTCGCGCAGGAGGCTGGCGAAGGCTTGCTCGTTGGTCGATCCGAACGCCTCTAGATCGAAGCTCTCCTTCGTCGACGGATCGGCGATAGACAGCCGCCCGTCGGCCCATTGCGTCAAGCGGAAAGGCGTGCCCGTCGCCAGGTCGTTCAGCTTGTGCTCGCGCACCAGTCCGCGCATGATGCCGCGAAGGAATCCGCCCGTGGTCGGTTTGACCAGCGCGACGCGCTGCCCGGTCTTTGCGTCGGTCACCAACACGCCCCCGTCGCGCTGGTCGGCGAACAGCAGGTCGCGGCTCTCCACCGCCGACGTCGGTCCCATGTCGACGTGATAGGCGTGGTAGTGCCGGGAGAGTCCAGCAACCGCGATCGTGAACAGCATCACCAGACCGGCGCCGACGATCATTCCTCGCGGAATGATCGGCTTCTGCACCGGCGCGCCAGGAGCCGATGGCGACACCTGGGGTTTCCTCAGCTCGGTTGGCATGCAGCTCCTCAAGCGGCGACGGCGGCTTCGACGGCAGGCGGGCGCGACGCACCACGGCTGGCAACGGGCGCGACGGCCACGGCCTCGCCGCTCGGCGACGCCGCGAGCAGCGCCCGCGACAACACCGTAGCGACTTCGACAGCGTCGGGCACGCTGCGAAGCATCGGTTGCGACACCTTGAAGCGCCACGGCCGCGCGTGGGGCCACAGCAGCAGATAGGCGACCTGCCCATCGCCGAGAGTCAGCGGCAGGTCGCCGCTGCCGTCGGGAAACAGCCGCAGGTCGGCCGAGCCGATCCGGCGCAACGGCAGCGTCAGCGCGATCGGCAGCGCGACGCCGATCTGCAGGATGAGCCGCTTGTCGGTCAGCGTGTAGCGCGTCGTGACGGCCATGATCCAGGCGCAGGCGAACACCACCGCCGCCACTGCAAGCGCGGCAAGCGCCACCCAACCCAGGCCGAGCAGCGCCGCGTTGGCGCGGAAACCAGCCTGGTAGGCCGAGGCCAAGTCCCACACCGCGAGCACGGCGAAATAGCCGAGCAACGCGCGAAGATGGAACACGCGGCGGGCAAGGCCGAGCACACCGGGGCGGCCGTCCCAAAGGATGGTCTCGTCGCGCGCCACGACCTCGGAGCCTTCCGGATGCAGCCGGGCGCGGCTCACAGCAGCGGCCCCATGCGGCTCGGGGTAGCGTAGAGGTGGCCGCCGGCGAAATAGGCCATAATGCGGTCCTCCTCGCGCTTGGTGATCAGGTCCAGCGCCTTCAGCGCCGGCACGCCGGCGAACTGCGCGGCGAGGATCGAGGCGACCTTGACGACGCCCTCGCGGCCGCGGATGCGGCTCATCGGCATCGGCAGCAGCACGCGACGCGCACCCGCCTCGACCTCGAGGTAGCGGATCACCGATTCCGCGGCGTCTATCCAGACGTCGCGTACAATCCCGGCCTCGGCACCGTCGGCGCCGAGCACGCGCTAGCCGACCGGGTTCGGCCCATCGGGCGCG
>CAXTQM010000031.1:0-12370 GCA_964246205.1 uncultured Beijerinckiaceae bacterium
GGCCGCGGCAACCAGCGTGGCGCAGGCGCCGGTGCCGCAGGCCAGCGTGGCGCCAGCGCCGCGCTCCCACACGCGCAGGCGAATGGTCGAGCGATCGAGCACCTGAGCGAAGGACACGTTGACCCGCTCTGGAAAGGCCGGCGCGTGCTCGACCGGCGCGCCGAGCGCGGCCAAATCCAAGTCGACGAGGTCGAGAGCGGCGACGTTCTCGGCCACGAAGAACACGGCGTGCGGGTTGCCCATGCTCAGCGCGAAGGCCGAGCCGAAGCGCGCGTCGGCCTCCAGGCCGAGCCGCACGGCCCGCGGATCGACGGCGGTGGTCGGAATCTCGGCCGCAGCGAAGCGCGGCTCTCCCATGTCGACGGCGACGCGCCAGGCGCCGACATTGCGGCAGGCGACCCTGCCGGCGAAGGTCGCCAGGGAGAAAATCTCTCCGCCTTCGCGTGCAAGGTACCAGGCCACGCAGCGGCTGCCGTTTCCGCAGGCACCGGCGGGCGAGCCGTCGGTGTTGTAGATCGAGACGAAGGCGTCCGCGCCGGGCTCGCGCGGGTTGTGGATGGCCATCAGCTGGTCGAAGGCGAGCTCCGGGTCGGTGTCGATCGCGCGCGCCTCCGCCGACGTCGGCACGAGCGCCGTGCCGCGCAAGTCCAGCACGGTGATGCGATTGCCGGCCCCGTTCATCCGGGCGACCGGCCGGCCCGCCAGCCGCGTCCCGGCGGGCGTCTCGAGGAGGGTGCCTGCGGTCATCGCGTCGTGGGACACCATCGCGCGAGGCGGGTCAAGCCGGGCGCGACGCTCCAAGCTGGGCCGCGATGGACAGGCGCCGTGCCGCAACCCTATAAGCTGCCGGGCCGTCGCGGTGGCGGCGTACATCGCCCGGGATCCCATGCAGGCTGCCACCGACCATTCCGACCTCCTCGCCGAGTCCGCGACCAGGCGCCAGACGATGGTCGATTGCCAGGTCCGCACCTTCGACGTGACGGATCAGCGTGTCATCGCTCGCTTCCTCGCCGTGCCGCGCGAGCGTTGCCTGCCTGCCGCTGTCCGTGACCTCGCCTATTCCGACGTCGGCCTCGTCACGCCGGCCGGGCGCTACCTGCTGCCCCCGCTGGTGCTGGCCCGCATGATCCAGAACGCGCAGGTGCGGTCGACCGACCGCGTCCTCGACGTCGCCGCCGGCAGCGGCTACGGCAGCGCCATCCTGGCAGGGCTCGCCGCCAGCGTGACCGCGCTTGAGGCGGATGCCGCGCTGCAGGCCGAGCTTCGGGCCGGCCTCGCGGCGGCCGGCGTCACGGGGGTGCTGGCGGAGCAGGGGGCGCTGGAGCAGGGCGTCGCCGCGGGTGCGCCCTACGACGTCATCATGGTCAACGGCGCGATCGAGACCAACCTCGACGGCCTCTTCGCCCAGCTCGCCGACGGCGGCCGCCTCGTGGCGATCCGGCGCGCCGTGCTCGACCCCACGGGCCGCGCCGCCAAGGTGATGTGCTGGGAAAAGCGCCACGGCGAGGTCGGCACGCGCTACCTGTTCGACGCCTCGGCACCTGTGCTTTCGACGTTCCGCACCGTGCCCGCCTTCGTGTTCTGATACGCGCGGGTGCTGCATAGCCTAGAGCGCTTGTCGCATTTTTGCGCCACCGCGGGCAATTTCCTGTCCGGTCAGCCCGACGCTGGTCCGATACCTTATAAGCGTTCGGTATGACGGGTTCTCGAAACGAACGCCCAGTCGGTGGGTGGCCGCCAGACGGTGCCGCCGCCGCTCCTGATCCTCACCGTTCCGGTCCATGCAGCGCAGGCTTGCGCGCAGGCGTCCTGGGTCTCGCGATCGGCATCGCGCTCGTTCCGGTAAGCACTCGGGCCGAGACAATCTCCAGCGCGCTGGCCCGCGCCTACATGACCAATCCCGATCTCAACCAGCAGCGGGCCTCGACACGCGCCACGGACGAGAACGTTTCGCGGGCGAAATCGTCCTATCGCCCGCAGGTGATGGGTACGGGATCGGTCGGCTTCAATCACGAGGATCTCAACCTCGGCCTTCCGTCCTCGGCGACCAGTTCCACGACCGGAACCGGCACGACGGGCACGGGCACGACTGGTGCGGGAACGACTGGAACGGGCACGGGCGCCGCCGCCACGAGCAGCAGCTTCGGCACAATCAACAGCAACACGTTTCCGTCGACGGCTCAGCTGACCGTGACCGAAAATCTCTTCAACGGCAATCGTTCGGCCAACGGCGTGCGGCAGGCCGAGTCGCAGGTCCTGCAGGCGCGCGAGACGACCCGCAACACCGAGCAAAACACGCTGCTTAACGGCGCCACCTCCTACATGAACGTGCTACGCGACACCGCGATCCTGGAGCTCAACAAGAACAACATCATCGTGCTCGAGGAGCAGCTGCGCCAGACGCGCGATCGCTTCAACGTCGGCGAGGTCACGCGCACGGACGTGGCCCAGTCCGAGTCGAGCCTCGCCAACGCACGTTCGCAATACTTCACCGCGCAGGCCAACCTGCAGACCTCGATCGCCAACTACCGGCAGTTCATCGGGGTCGAGCCGCGCCGCCTCGAGGCGGCTCGCCCGATCGACGCGCTGCTGCCGCGCACGCTCGACGAAGCGATTCAGATGTCCTTCACAGAGCACCCGTCGATCGCGGCGGCGTTCCACAACGTCGACGTGGCGCAGCTGCAGGTACAGCTCAACGAGGGCATGCTGTACCCCACGCTGAACATCGTCGGGAACGTGCAGGCCGCCAATGCCTACGAGGGCTATCCAGGGGGCAAGCTGTTCAACGGCAGCATCCTCGGCCAGCTCAGCGTCCCGCTCTACATGGGCGGCGCCGATTTCGCCGCGGTGCGCCAGGCTAAGGAGCTGCTCGCTCAGGCAAGGCTGCAGGCCGATCTCCAGCGCACGGTGGTGCGCGCCAACGTCGTTTCGAATTGGGGCCTACTGCAATCCTCGAAGGCGGTGGTGCGATCGGCGCAAGCGGCGGTGAAGTCCTCCGAGATCGCGCTCGACGGCGTTCGCGAAGAGGCCAAGGTGGGCCAGCGCACCACGCTCGACGTGCTCATCGCACAGCAGACGCTGCTGCAGTCGCGCGTCAGCCTGGTGTCGGCGCAGCGCGATCGCGTCGTCGCCACCTACGCCGTGGATGCCGCGATCGGGAGGCTGTCGGCGGCGAACCTCAACCTGGCAGTCATCGAGTACGACCCGACAGTGCATCTCGAGCAGGTCAAGGACAAGTGGTTCGGCCTGCGCACGCCAGACGGGCGTTAACCATGTCGGACGGCACCGCGCCTCCTCCACCGTCGTTGGCTCAAGACGCCTTGCCCGTGGCCTGCGGAAACTACTAGGTTAAGCAAATCTTAACCTTGCGGGCTACGCGGCGCACGATCGCGTCGTCGCTCGCAGCCACCATGTTCGAGGCCATGAACGCACCCAGTCCCGTTCCCCCTCCTGCCGGCGGTGGCGACCAGCGGCCCTACGAACCCTCGATGGAGGAGATCCTCGCCTCCATCCGCCGGATCATCGCCGACGACCAATCGCTGCCGCGACCTCAGCCGAGCGAAGAGCCGGCGCCGGCCGAGGAGCCTGCTGGATCGGTTCACCAGCTGCGGGCCGAGGCAGGTCCGGCCGTGCCCCATCCGCCGGTAGCCGCTGAGCCGATTGCGGGCGAGGATCGTACGATGGTCTCGCAAGGCATCGTCGCGGCGCCGCAGTTTGCCGGTCGCGAAGGACCCGTCGCTGCTCATGGCGGCGAATGGCACGAGCCGGCGCTTTCGGGCCGGCTGGAGGCCATCCACCAGCAGCACACCGAGCCGGCGATCGACGCCTATGACAACGACACGGCTATCGACTTTTCCGACTCGCCGGAGGAGCACGATCGTCCCACCGCAGTGGCTGCCTCGGCCCCGCTGTCCTCGGCCGCCACCAACTCGACCGTCTCCGCGGCCTTCAACGTGCTGGCGGCGAGCCGGCTGGCCGACAACTCCGACGAGCTGCTCGGCATGACGCGGGAGATGATCCGGCCGCTGCTGCGCGCCTGGCTCGACGAGAACCTGCCGAGCATGGTTGAGCGCATGGTGCGCGACGAGATCGAGCGCGTCGCCCGCGGCGGCCACTGAAGCGCGGCTCCAAACCTCTCGGTGGGTCGCGTTGACACTGCGGGACGCGTCCGCTTTCTAGCGGCGCCGACGGCAGCACACCACCAAGGTAGCATGGACAAGACCTTTGATCCCGCCGCCGTCGAGGAGCGGATCTCGCGTGTCTGGTGCGACGCCGGCGCCTTCGAGGCCGGCCGCCCGGACCGCGCCGGCGCGCGGCCCTACACCATCGTGATCCCGCCGCCCAACGTCACCGGCGTGCTGCACATGGGACACGCGCTCAACAACACGCTGCAGGACATCCTGTGCCGCTACCAGCGCATGCGCGGGCGCGACGTGCTATGGCAACCCGGCACCGACCACGCCGGCATCGCCACCCAGATGGTGGTAGAGCGCCAGCTCATGGAGCGCCAGGAGCCGAGCCGCCGCCAGCTCGGCCGCGCCAAATTCCTGGAGCGGGTGTGGGCCTGGAAGGCCGAGTCCGGCGGCGCCATCCGCACCCAGCTCGACCGCCTCGGCGCTTCCTGCGACTGGTCGCGCGAGCGCTTCACCATGGACGAGGGACTCTCGCGCGCGGTGCGCAAGGTGTTCGTGCAGCTGCACAAGGAAGGGCTGATCTACCGCGACAAGCGGCTGGTGAATTGGGATCCCAAGCTGCTGACGGCGGTCAGCGACATCGAGGTGCAGCCCGTCGACGTGAAAGGCCACCTCTGGCATTTCCGCTATCCCCTCGTCGACGTGGCCGGGCAGCCGACGGGGCAGGGCATCGTGGTGGCGACCACCCGGCCCGAGACGGTGCTCGGCGACAGCGGCGTCGCCGTGCATCCGCTGGACGAGCGCTACGCCGCGCTGGTCGGCAGGCACGTGCGGCTGCCGCTGGTCGGTCGGCTGATCCCCATCGTCGCCGACGAGTACTCCGACCCGGAGAAAGGCACCGGCGCGGTGAAGATCACCCCGGCGCACGACTTCAACGACTTCGAGGTCGGTCGACGCCAGGGCCTCGCGCTGATCAACATCCTCGACGCCGAGGCGAGGCTCTCGCTCCAGGGCAACGAGGCCTTCCTCGCCGGCATTCCCGACGACACCGAGGCGCGCTCGACGGCGCTGCACCTCCACGGCCTGTCGCGCGAGGAGGCGCGCCGCCGCATCGTCGAGATGATGGACGAGGCCGGGCTGCTCGAGAAGACCGAGCCGCACCCCCACGCCGTGCCGCACGGCGACCGCTCCGGCGTTGTGATCGAGCCCTGGCTGACCGATCAATGGTACGTCGATGCCGCGACGCTGGCCGGTCCTGCGATGGCGGCGGTGCGCGACGGCCGCACCCGTTTCGTGCCGGATCAATACGCCAAGACCTATTTCCAATGGCTGGAGAACATCCAGCCCTGGTGCATCTCGCGCCAGCTGTGGTGGGGCCACCAGATCCCGGCCTGGTACGGGCCGGACGGCACCGTCTTCGTCGAGGAGAACGCCGAGGCGGCGCAGGTGGCCGCCGACGCGCATTACGGCCGAAAGTCGGTGCTGACGCGCGACGAGGACGTGCTCGACACCTGGTTCTCCTCCGGGCTTTGGGCCTTCTCGACGCTGGGCTGGCCCGACGACGTAAAGGATGTCGCGCGCTACTACCCGACGAGCGCGCTCGTCACCGGCTTCGACATCATCTTCTTCTGGGTCGCCCGCATGATGATGATGGGGCTGCACTTCCTCGGCGAGGTGCCGTTCGCCGACGTCTACATGCACGCCCTCGTCCGCGACGAGAAGGGTGCCAAGATGTCGAAGTCGAAAGGCAACGTGCTCGATCCGCTCGACTTCATCGACGGTATCGATCTGCCGGAGCTGATCGCCAAACGCACTGCCGGTTTCGCCGACAAGAAGGAAGTCGACCGCATCGCCTCTGCGACGCGCAAGGACTATCCGCATGGCATCGAGCGCTTCGGTGCCGACGCGCTGCGCTTCACCCTGGCGGCGCTGGCGGTGCAAGGCCGCGACATCAAGCTCGCGGTGGAACGCGTCGACGGCTACCGCTCCTTCGCGACGAAGATCTGGAACGCCGCGCGTTTTGCCGGCGCCAACGGCTGCGCTCGCGCCGCCGGCTTCGATCCCAGGGCGGCCAGGAGCCCCTTGAACCGCTGGATCCTAGGCGAGACCGCGCGTGCCCACGCCGAGGTCACCGCCGCGATCGAGGGGTATCGCTTCAACGAGGCCGCGACGGCGGTCTATCGTTTCGGCTGGAACATCTTCTGCGACTGGGCGATCGAGCTTTCCAAGCCGGTGCTGCAGGCGCCCGACGCCAACCCCGACGAACGCGCGGAGACCCGGGCGACGATCGCCTTCGTGCTCGACGAACTGATCAAGCTGCTGCATCCGTTCATGCCGTTCTTTACCGAGGAGGTGTGGGCGCTGAAAGGCGCTGACGGCGGCCCCGCGCGGACGAGCCTGCTGACGCTGGCACCGTGGAGCGATCTGTCCGGCCTCGAGGACCGTGGCGCCGAGGCCGAGGTCGGCTGGATCGTCGACCTCGTCTCGGAGGTGCGCTCGGTGCGCATCGAGATGGGTCTGTCGCCCGGCGCGCCGATCCCGCTGGTCCTGGTCGGCGGCGCACCCGAGGACGCGCGGCGTGCGCTGGATTGGGGCGACACGTTGAAGCGGCTGGCGCGATTCTCGTCCGTCGGCGTCGCGGACGAGGCGCCGCCCAATTCGGTGCAGATCCCCGTGCGCGGCAGCCTTGCCGCGCTGCCGCTCGAAGGAATCATCGATCTCGCCGCGGAGAAGGCGAGGCTGGTGAAAGAGATCGCAAAGCAGGACGGCGAGGCCGACAAGATCAGGGCCAAGCTCGGCAATGCCGACTTCGTCAGCCGCGCTAAGGCCGAGGTCGTGGAGGAGCAGCGCGAGCGTCTGGCCGAAGTCGAGAGCCGCCGCGCCAAGCTGCAACTGGCGCGGTCGCGTCTCGCACCCTGACCCCGCCACAGCCGGCACGGCGCTGCGACTCGTCTGCGCCGACGGTGTCGTGCTCGGCGGCCATCTTTGGCAGCCGTCCGGCCGCGAGCGCGGCACGGTGATCGTGAACTGCGCCACGGGGGTGCTGGCGCGCTACTACCATCGCTATGCGCGCTTCCTGGCTGCCACGGGCTTTGCGGTCATCACCTACGACTACCGCGGCATCGGCGCGTCGCGGCCGACCAGCCTGTGCGGCTTCGACGCCGACTGGCAGGCCTGGGGCGAGTGCGACTTCGAGGCGGTCGTAAGTTTCGCTCGCGCGCGCGATCCGCGCGGTCTGCTGGCGGTGGTCGGCCACAGCGTCGGCGGCGTCGTCATCGGCTACGCGGCTTCGGCGCCGCGCATCGACCGCATCCTCACCGTCGGTGCGCAATACGCCTATTGGCGCGACTACGCGCCGGCCGCACGGACGGACCTCCATCGGCGCTGGCACCGGCTTATGCCGGCGTTGGTGAAGCGTCACGGCTACTTCCCGGGCAGGCGGCTCGGCTGGCTGGAGGACCTGCCGGCCGGCGTCGCCAGTGACTTCGCGGCGGAGCGGGCGCGCTTCGAGGAAGGACTGCCGCGGCGAGAGCGCAGCAGGGTGCTCGCGCGCTTCGCCGCCGTGCGCGCGCCGATCCTCGCCGTCACCGCCAGCGACGACCCGCTCGGGACCGAGGCGGCGGTGAAGCGCACGCTGGCCTATTTCGCCGGCTCCGACCGACGCTTCGCGATGCTTCGCCCAGCCGACCTCGATGTCGCCGCGGTCGGCCATTTCGCGCTGTTCCATGATCGGTTCGTGGAGAACTTCTGGCCCGGCACCGTACGTTGGATCGTCGAGGGCGACCCGATTTGGTCCACGTCACCCTTCAAGTCTTCGCCGACCGCAACCACTTAGTAATACTGTCGCACGTCTCGCGGCGACATGCGGCGGGGCAAACGTTGCCGTTCGATCACAGCATTTCGGGATCGGGAAAGAGCCGCGCCGCGGGCGGCTCCGGGTCGCTTTTCAGCCATGATCCGCCCGCTAATCTTGAACAATTCTCGAGGGGCAAAGCGCGGTTCTTCCCGCTATGCCGCCGATGCGCCTTCCAGGGGCAACGGCGTGTGAGCCCTCGCCACGACGACATGAGCGGAACGGTCGAGAGAGTATGGACGCGCGCGTATACAACAAGAAGAACCTGCCGAGCCGCCACGTCACGGAGGGGCCTGCGCGTGCCCCGCACCGCTCGTATCTCTACGCGATGGGCCTCACCAAGGAGCAGATCCACCAGCCGCTGGTGGGTGTCGCCTCCTGCTGGAACGAGGCCGCGCCCTGCAACATCTCGCTGATGCGCCAGGCCCAGGCGGTGAAGAAGGGCGTCGCTGCCGCCAACGGTACGCCGCGCGAGTTCTGCACCATCACCGTCACCGACGGCATCGCCATGGGCCACCAGGGCATGAAGTCGTCGCTCGTGTCGCGCGACCTGATCGCCGATTCGGTCGAGCTCACCATGCGCGGCCATTGCTACGACGCGCTGGTGGGCCTCGCCGGCTGCGACAAGTCGCTGCCGGGCATGATGATGGCCATGGTGCGCCTCAACGTGCCGTCGATCTTCATCTATGGCGGCACCATTCTGCCGGGCAACTTCCGCGGCCAGCAGGTCACGGTGCAGGACCTCTTCGAGGCGGTCGGCAAGCATTCCGTCGGCGACATGTCGGATGCCGACCTCGACGAGCTCGAGAGCGTGGCCTGCCCCTCGGCCGGCGCCTGTGGCGCGCAGTTCACCGCCAACACGATGGCGACGGTGTCCGAGGCGATCGGTCTCGCGCTGCCGTACTCGGCCGGCGCGCCTGCTCCCTACGAGATCCGAGACCGCTTCTGCATGACGGCCGGCGAGATGGTCATGGAGCTGATCGCCCGCAACATCCGTCCGCGCGACATCGTCACTCGCGAAGCGCTGGAGAACGCCGCCACCGTGGTCGCCGCCTCCGGCGGCTCGACCAACGCCGCGCTGCACCTGCCGGCGATCGCCAACGAGTGCGGCATCAAGTTCGACCTCTTCGACGTCGCGGAGATCTTCAAGAAGACGCCCTACATCGCCGACCTGAAGCCCGGCGGGAAGTACGTCGCCAAGGACATGTTCGAGGCCGGCGGCATCCCGATCCTGATGAAGACGCTGCTCGACAACGGCTTCATGCACGGCGACTGCCTGACCGTGACCGGCCGCACCATCGCCGAGAACATGGCCAAGGTGAAGTGGAACCCCCATCAGGACGTGGTGCGTCCGGCCGACAAGCCGATCACCGTGACCGGCGGCGTGGTCGGCCTGCGAGGCACGCTAGCGCCCGAAGGTGCGATCGTGAAGGTCGCCGGCATGCCGGAGGAGCACCTGACGTTCTCGGGTCCGGCCTTGTGCTTCGATTGCGAGGAGGACTGCTTCGAGGCGGTGCGTCTGCGCCATTACAAGGAAGGCTGCGTCTTCGTGATCCGCTACGAGGGGCCCAAGGGCGGCCCCGGCATGCGCGAGATGCTCTCGACCACCGCTGCGCTCTACGGCCAGGGCATGGGCGACAAGGTCGCCCTCATCACCGACGGGCGCTTCTCCGGCGCAACGCGCGGCTTCTGCGTCGGCCACGTCGGCCCCGAGGCGGCGGTCGGCGGCCCGATCGCGCTGGTGCGGGACGGTGACATCATCTCGCTCGATGCGGTGGCCGGCACGCTGGACCTCCAGGTCGACGAGGCCGAGCTGGCAGAGCGGCGCAAGCGATGGACGCCGCGTGCACACGACTTCGGCTCGGGCGCGATCTGGCGCTACGCGCAGACCGTCGGGCCGGCGGTCGATGGAGCGGTGACCCACCCGGGCGCCAAGGGCGAGTCTCATGTCTATGCCGACGTGTAGGCGCTCGGCGCCCGCATATGCCGCGCTCGTCGCGGCGTTGACGCTCGTGGGCGCGAGCCTGCCGGCGCGCGCGTTCGACGGCGCGTCGGCCTCGTCGGAGGAGGGCCATGCGCCTCTACCGATCTTCAAGAACCCAAAGGCCGCCTTGCGCGCGGGGCTTGAGGGCGTGCGCACCGGCCACGCCCGCACCGCCGTCGCGGCGCTGCAATATGCCGCCGAGGGCGGCGAACAGCTGGCGCAGTGGAAGCTCGGCAAGATGTACGCGGCCGGCGACGGCGTGCCCCACGACGATGCCAAGGCGTTCGACTACTTCTCTCAGGTCGTCGATAACTTTGACGAGGACGACGCCGACCCGCGCGAGGTGCCGTTCGTCTCGAGCGCCTTCGTCGCGCTCGGCGTCTACAACCTCAGCGGCATCGCCAACACGCGTGTGCGGGCGAACCCCGAGCGCGCGCTGGAAATGTTCCACTTCGCCGCGGTGAACTTCGGCGACGCCACCGCGCAATACGACATGGCGCGGATGTATCTCGACGGCACCGGCGTCGCCAAGGACCCACGTCAGGCGGCCCGATGGCTCTACCTTGCCGCCGACAAGAGCCATATCCAGTCGCAGGCCCTGCTCGGCCAAATGCTCTTCAACGGCTACGACGGTGTGGCGCCGCAGCGCGCCAAGGGCCTGATGTGGCTGTCGCTGGCGAAGGACGGCGTCACCGACAAGACGCGCGACGCCTGGATCGTCGACCTCTACAGCCGCGCCATGGGCGCCGCGACCGAAGCCGACCGCCAGGTCGCCTCGCTCTACCTCGAGGACCACGGCAAGCGCCGCTGAAAACCAGAGAAGCCGAAGCTCACCGGTTTCGGATCCTCGCTGCCCTCCGTCCGGAATGACGTGTGGTGTGTCGACCTCAGCCCAGGCGCCGCACGACCTCGGCGGCCAGGAACGCGGCCGTGCCCTCGTGGATGAGCCCGCTGTGGTTGCCGCGAACGGGCACAATCTCGACCGCATCGGCGATCGCCCGCCATGCCGCACCGACTTGCCTGAGATGGAACAGAGGCTGCGTGCCGGTCTCGAAAACCAGCACGCGGCCGGCGTAGCGGCGCGGCACGTAGGCCGCCAGAGCGTTGTACATCGTGTGGACGAACGCCTTCTGCGCCGGCGACCAGCCCGGGCGCGCCATCACGCCTTCGACGGCCGCGGCATCGAGCGTGTCGAGATCCTTCAAGGCGCCCCTTCGCGCAGCGCGCTTCTCCGACACGCGACGACAGATGCCGGCCAGCGTCCAGTCCGACGTGCGGTCGTCGCGGACCCAACGGGGCAGGTTGGCGGCGAGTTTGAGCCAGTAGCGCGGATCGCGCGAGGCGAGGCCACCGCCGGTGTTGCAGGGCGCCCCGTCGAGCGCGACCAGCAGCGGTACGTCGCGCCCCCGTGCGCGCAGCTGCTGCGCCATCTCCAAAGCGACGATGGCGCCGGCCGACCAGCCGATGAGGTGCACCGGGCCTTGCGGCTGGAACGACTCGAGCAGCGCGACATGGTGGCGCGCCATCGCCTCGATGGTCGAGGCGAGATGCAGCGTCACGTCCCGCTTGGGCACCTGCACGCCGTGCAACCGCAGCGGTCCGAACTGTCGCGCTAAGAAGTCCAGGCCGGCGACATCCCCCGTCACCGAATGGATGCAGTAGACGTGTCGATCGATGTCGCTGTCGTTCATGACCACGATCGGCTTGGCCTGTGCCGTCGCCAGCCGCCAGATCGTGGGCGTGGTGTCTCGTGTCCGGAGTGAAGCAAGCATCTGTCGCTCGAAAGAACGGTTTGGCCGACAGTGCAATGTACGCCGCTGAATTCGCGCTGGACATCGAGAGGTTATGAAACAGTTAAGATGCACCTTTGTTTTTGTACTTTGATTGCTTAACAGCCTTAGTGTTCGTTAACCATGTTCTGCGAAACCTGGGTGGACGAAACGTCATCGCCGGTCTCATCCCATGATCCTCAGTCAGTTCCAGTCGTGGGTCCGCACCGCCTCCCCGAGCGGTCGCGCCGACGGCGTCAGCGCGCTCGCCCGCGCCTACCTCTACTCGGCTCACGATGAGGGGCAGCGCCGCGACATCGCCCGCGTGCTGACCGGCTTTCTCGACGACCCTTCGGCCGCCGTACGCCGCGCGCTTGCCGAGGCGCTGGCCAGCGCCGCCGAGGCGCCGCACCACATCGTGCTGGCGCTGGCCGACGATTGCGCCACGATCTCCTCGTTCGTGCTGTCGCGCTCGCCGGTGTTGGGCGATGCCGAGCTGATCGATTGCGCCGCCACCGCCGAGCCGGTCGCCCAAATCGCTATCGCCTCGCGCCCGAACCTGTCGGCGCCGGTCGCGGCGGCGTTGGCCGAGATCGCCGCGCCGGCTGCACTCGTGGCGCTCGCCGGCAAC
>CAXTQM010000032.1:0-12354 GCA_964246205.1 uncultured Beijerinckiaceae bacterium
AGACCGACGTGAACTTCGAGAAGGCCGCCCGCAATATTCCGCAGATCGATGTGCTGCCGATCCAAGGCCTCAACGTCTACGACATCCTGCGCCGCGACAAGCTCGTGCTGACGCGGGCCGCACTGGAAGCGCTGGAGGCGCGATTCAAATGAGCGCCGCCAAGACACAAGCCAAGGCCCAGATCGAGGCCCGCCACTACGACGTCATCCTGTCGCCGGTGATCACCGAAAAGGCGACCGTGGCGGCCGAGCTGAACAAGGTCGTGTTCAAGGTCCGCAAGGACGCGTCCAAGCCGCAGATCATGGCCGCTGTCGAGCGCCTGTTCGACGTCAAGGTCGAGAAGATCAACACCATGATCCGCAAGGGCAAGCAGAAGAGCTTCCGCGGCATTCGCGGCCAGCAGTCGGACGTCAAGATGGCCACCGTAACGCTCGCCGAAGGCGACCGCATCGACGTGACCACGGGGCTCTGAGGAAACCATGGCACTCAAGACTTTCAACCCGATCACGCCGAGCCTTCGCCAGCTCGTCCTGATCGATCGCTCGGGCCTCTTCAAAGGCAAGCCGATCAAGACGCTTACCGAGGGGCAGCACTCGTTCGGCGGGCGCAACAACACCGGTCGCGTCACCGTCCGCTTCCGCGGTGGCGGCCACAAGCAGGCCTATCGCGTCGTGGACTTCAAGCGGCGCAAGCTCGACATGCCGGCCAAGGTCGAGCGCCTTGAGTACGACCCCAATCGCTCTGCCTTCATCGCGCTGGTCCGCTACGCCGACGGCGAGCAGGCCTACATTCTGGCGCCGCAGCGCCTGCAGGTCGGCGACGAGGTCGTCTCTGGCCAAGCGGTCGACGTGAAGCCCGGCAACGCGATGGCGCTGGCCTCGATGCCGGTCGGCACGATCGTCCACAACGTCGAGCTCAAGATCGGCAAGGGCGGCGCCATGGTGCGCTCGGCCGGCACGTTTGCGCAGGTCGTCGGGCGTGACCAGGGCTACGTCATCGTCCGCCTGAATTCGGGCGAGCAGCGCCTGGTGCACGGCCAGTGCTTCGGCACGGTGGGCGCGGTGTCGAACCCCGATCACATGAACGCGACGATTGGCAAGGCCGGTCGCAGCCGCTGGCTCGGGCGCATGCCGCACAACCGAGGCGTGACCATGAACCCGGTCGATCATCCCCACGGCGGCGGCGAGGGTCGCACGTCAGGCGGTCGCCACCCGGTGAGCCCTTGGGGCAAGCCGACCAAGGGCAAGAAGACCCGCTCGAACAAGTCGACCGACCGCTTCATCGTGACATCGCGTCACAAGAGCAAGAAGAAGGGCTGATCCATGACGCGATCCATCTGGAAAGGTCCGTTCGTCGACGGCTACATGCTGAAGAAGGCGGAAACCGCCCGGGGTTCGAAGCGCTCGGAGGTCATCAAGACCTGGAGCCGGCGCTCGACCATCCTGCCGCAATTTGTCGGCCTCACCTTCGGCGTCTACAACGGCCACAAGCACATCCCGGTGAATATCACCGAGGACATGATCGGCCACAAGCTCGGCGAGTTCTCGCCGACGCGTACGTTCCACGGCCACGCCGCGGACAAGAAAGCCAAGAGGGGCTGAGCATGGGCAAGGAAAAGACCCCCCGCTCCCTGAAGGAGACCGAAGCCAAGGCCGTGTGCCGGATGCTTCGTGTCAGCCCGCAGAAGCTGAACCTGCTGGCGCAGTTGATCCGCGGCAAGCGGGTCGACGTGGCGCTGGCCGACCTCGAATTCTCCCAGAAGCGCATCGCGCTCGACGTCCGCAAGACGCTCGAGAGCGCTATCGCCAATGCCGAGAACAACCACGACCTCGACGTCGACGACCTGATCGTCGCCGAAGCCCATGTCGGCAAGGCCCTGGTCATGAAGCGCTTCAGCCCGCGCGCTCGTGGCCGTGCCGGCCGCATCAACAAGCCGTTCGCGAACCTCACGATCGTCGTGCGCGAAGTCGAAACGACGCAGGCGGCCTGAGGAGAGAACGATGGGACAGAAGGTCAATCCGATCGGGCTCCGGCTCGGCATCAACCGCACGTGGGACTCGCGCTGGTTCGCGCAGCGGGACGAATACGCCAACCTGCTGCACGAGGATCTCGCGATCCGCGCGGAGCTGATGAAGACGCTCAAGCAGGCGGCGGTCTCGAAGATCATCATCGAGCGCCCGCACAAGAAGTGCCGCGTGACGATCCATTCGGCGCGTCCGGGCGTCGTCATCGGCAAGAAGGGTGCGGACATCGACAAGATCCGCAAGCTCGTCGCCAAGATGACCGACTCCGAAGTCGTCATCAACATCGTCGAGGTGCGCAAGCCCGAGGTCGACGCTGTGTTGGTGGCGGACTCGATTGCACAGCAGCTCGAGCGCCGCGTCGCCTTCCGTCGCGCCATGAAACGCGCCGTGCAGTCGGCGATGCGCCTCGGCGCGGAAGGCATCCGCATCAACTGCGCCGGCCGGCTCGGCGGCGCCGAGATCGCGCGCCTCGAGTGGTACCGTGAAGGTCGAGTGCCGCTCCATACGTTGCGCGCCGACGTCGATTACGGTACTGCGACCGCCCACACCGCGTACGGCACCTGCGGCATCAAGGTCTGGATCTTCAAGGGCGAGATCCTCGAGCACGACCCGATGGCCCAGGACAAGAAGATGGCCGAGCAGGATCACGGCGGCGGCGACCGTCGTCCTCGCCGCGACCGTGACGACGACCGGCCCCGCGGTCCCCGTCGCGACCGCGACGCGGCCTGAGCGCCCTCTCATTTCGGTTTAAGAGCTTAATCCCATGCTTCAACCCAAGAAGACAAAGTACCGGAAAGCCTTCAAGGGCCGGATTTCCGGTGCGGCCAAGGGCGGCTTCGAGCTGAACTTCGGCCAGTTCGGCCTCAAGGCCATGGAGCCCCAGCGCATCACCGCGCGGCAGATCGAGGCCGCCCGCCGTGCGATGACCCGGCACATGAAGCGTGCCGGTCGCGTTTGGATCCGCATTTTCCCCGACCTTCCGGTCTCCAAGAAGCCAACCGAGGTGCGCATGGGCAAGGGCAAGGGCGCCAACGAATACTGGTGCGCCCGCGTCGCGCCGGGTCGCATCATGTTCGAGCTCGACGGCGTGCCGGTCGGTCTTGCCAAGGAGGCGTTGACGCTCGCCGCCGCGAAGCTGCCGATCAAGACGCGTTTCATCGAGCGGATCGCAGAGTAAGGGACGGCCATGAAAGCCAACGATCGCATGTCCGACCTCAAGACGATGTCGGAAGACCAGCTCGACCAGGAAGTGCTGAACCTCAAGAAGGAGCAGTTTAACCTGCGCTTCCAGCGCGCCACCGGGCAGCTCGAGAACACGTCGCGCGTGCGCGTCGTCCGCCGCGACATCGCGCGGGTGAAGACGCTCGCCGCCCAGAAGCGCGCCGCGCAGAAGTAGGACCGATATGCCGAAGCGAATTCTCCAGGGCGTCGTCGTCAGCGACAAGCAGGCCAAGACCGTCGTCGTAAAGGTCGAGCGCCGTTTCACGCATCCGCTCTTGAAGAAGACGGTGCGGCGGTCAAAGAACTACCACGCCCACGACGAAGCGATGGCCCACAAGGTCGGCGAGACGGTCTTCATCGAGGAGACCAAGCCGATCTCGCGGCTGAAGCGTTGGATCGTCGTCGAGCGCGGCGGCTCCCAGGCTGCTCAGGCGTAGACTTTCCTTCGAGATTGGACCCCGGAGACATTCAGGGCGTGAACCTCGAACCACTATAGTAGCCAGCAGGGATTATCCCTCAGGCGTAGTCCGGTCCTCTCGGAGGGCTGGAAACCGATCTGACAGGAAGGGCCGAAGGCCGTGATACAGGTACAGACCAACCTCGACGTCGCCGACAATTCCGGTGCGCGCCGCGTGATGTGCATCAAGGTGCTTGGCGGCTCGAAGCGCCGTTATGCCGGCGTCGGCGACATCATCGTCGTGTCGATCAAGGAAGCCATCCCGCGCGGTCGCGTCAAGAAGGGCGACGTGATGAAGGCCGTGGTGGTGCGCACCGCCAAGGACATCAAGCGGGTCGACGGTTCGGTGATCCGCTTCGACGGCAACGCCGCCGTCCTCATCAACAACCAGAGCGAGCCGGTCGGCACCCGCATCTTCGGGCCGGTGCCGCGCGAGCTGCGTGGCCGCAACCACATGAAGATCATCTCGCTTGCCCCGGAGGTGCTGTGATGGCAGCCAAGATCAAGAAGGGCGACACCGTCGTGGTCCGCACCGGCCGCGACAAGGGTCGCTCGGGCGAGGTGCTGCAGGTTATGCCTAAGGACGAGCGGGCCGTCGTGCGTGGCGTCAATCTCGTCAAGAAGCACCAGAAGCAGACGCAGAACCAGGAGGCGGGCATCGTCTCCAAGGAGGCTTCGATCCATCTGTCGAACCTCGCCATTGCCGATCCGCGCGACGGCAAGGCCAGCCGTGTCGGCTTCAAGATCCATGAGGGCCAGAAGGTCCGCTTCGCCAAGCTTTCCGGAGACCTGATCGATGGCTGACGCCAAAGGCGGCAAGGGCTCGCCCGCCAAGGGCGGCAAGGCGCCTTCCAAACCCACCGCCAAGGATTCTAAGGCGGTCCCGACCGAGAAGCTCGGCCGTGGTGCCCTGACCTATGCGACCGCCTCGGCGGACACGCTCGGTGTTCCGGAGGGCTATGTACCGCGTCTGCGCACGCACTACGAGGACGTGGTGCGCCAGAAGATGATCGAGGAGTTTGGTTACAAGAACCGCTTCGAGGTGCCGACGATCGAGAAGATCGTGCTCAACATGGGCGTGGGCGAAGCGGTTAACGACACCAAGAAGGTGACGTTGGCTGCCGGCGACCTCGCGCTCATCGCCGGTCAGCGGCCGGTGATCACGCGGGCCCGCAACGCCATCTCGACCTTCAAGGTGCGCGAGAACATGCCGATCGGCGCGAAGGTCACCCTTCGCAAGGTGCGCATGTACGAGTTCCTCGACAGGCTGGTGACGATCGCGCTGCCGCGCATCCGCGATTTCCGTGGCCTCAACGCCAAGAGCTTCGACGGGCGCGGCAATTTCGCGATGGGCATCAAGGAGCACATCGTGTTTCCGGAGATCAATTACGACAAGGTCGACACCGTCGTCGGTATGGACATCATCGTCTGCACCACGGCAAGGACCGACAACGAGGCGCGCGCGCTCCTGCGGGCGTTCAACTTCCCGTTCCGGCAGTGAGCCCCCAAGTCGAATTTTAGCTCGGGCTCAAACGCGGATACCAGAGGATCATCGATGGCGAAGAAAAGTGCGGTCGAGAACAACAAGCGCCGCATCAAGCTGGTGGCGCAATACGCTGCCCGTCGCAAGCGGCTGAAGGGCATCGCCAACAACGAGGGGCTGCCGATCGAGGAACGCTTCGAGGCGCGTCTTCGTCTCTCGGAGCTGCCGCGCAACTCGGCGCCGGAGCGCATCCGCAATCGTTGTGAGGTGTCGGGCCGTCCGCGCGCTTTCACTCGCAAGATGCGGATGAGCCGTATCGCGCTGCGCGAGCTCGGCTCGGCGGGGCTGATCCCCGGTCTCGTCAAGTCGAGCTGGTAAAGGAGGGCATGCGATGAACGATCCGTTGGGCGACATGCTCACCCGCATCCGCAACGCCGGCATGCGCCGCAAGGGCAAGGTCCAGACCCCGGGCTCCAAGCTGCGGGCCAACGTCCTCGACGTGCTCGAGCAGGAAGGCTATATCCGCGGTTATTCCTCGACCGAGTACGGCAACGGCCGCACCGAGTTCGAGATCGAGTTGAAATACTACGACGGCCAGCCGGTGATCCGCGAGATTTCTCGCGTCTCCAAGCCCGGCCGCCGCGTGTACGCCGCCGTAGACGCCATGCCGCGCGTCGCCAACGGCCTTGGCATCACGATCATGTCCACGCCCAAGGGCGTCATGGCCGATTATGCCGCGCGCGAAGCCAACGTCGGCGGCGAGGTTCTCTGCAAGGTCTTCTGATCGCGCAGGGAAGAAGGGAACACACCATGTCACGCGTCGGCAAGAAACCGGTCGCCATCCCCAAGGGCGTCACCGCCTCGGTCCAGGGCCAGAAGGTCACGGTCAAGGGTGCCAAGGGCGAGCTGCATTTCACCTGTCCGGAAGAGGTCGTCGTGGCCTTCGCCAACGACGAGGTGAGCGTCACCCCCAAGAACGAGACCAAGCGCGCCCAGGCGATGTGGGGCATGTCGCGCGCTCAGGTGAACAACTTGGTCGTCGGCGTCAC
Source organism: uncultured Beijerinckiaceae bacterium (assembly GCA_964246205.1). GTDB lineage: Bacteria > Pseudomonadota > Alphaproteobacteria > Rhizobiales > Beijerinckiaceae > RH-AL1. The sequence continues at coordinate 6,235 of CAXTQM010000032.1, forward strand.
CACCGGCTTCAGCCGCCGGCTCGACATCAACGGCGTCGGCTACAAGGCCGCCGCCCAGGGCAAGGTGCTGCAGCTGTCGCTCGGCTACAGCCACGACGTGCCGTTTGCGATCCCCGAAGGGATCACGATCACCACGCCGCGCCCGGTGGAGATCAACATCTCGGGGATCGACAAGCGCCTCGTCGGCCAGGTCGCCTCCGAGATCCGCGCCCTGCGGCCGCCGGAGCCCTACAAGGGCAAGGGCGTCAAATATTCGGACGAGTTCATCTTCCGCAAGGAAGGCAAGAAGAAGTAGGCCATGGCAAAGGACACTGGAGCATCGGCGCGCCGCGCAGCGCGCGTCCGCAGGACCCTCAAGGCCCGCGCCTACGGCAAGCCGCGTCTATCCGTCTTCCGCTCGTCGAAGCAGATCTACTGTCAGATCATCGACGACGCGGAGGGCCGCACGCTGGTCGCCGCCTCCTCGCTGGAGAAGGATCAACGCGAGGCTCTCAAGACCGGCGCCGACAAGGAGGCCGCCGCGGCGGTCGGCAAGCTCATCGCCGAGCGTGCCAAGGCGGCTGGCGTCTCCGAGGTCGTGTTCGATCGCGGCGGCTACATGTACCACGGCCGCGTCAAGGCGCTGGCCGACGGTGCCCGTGAGGGCGGCCTGCAGTTCTGACGCCGACGCGTCGATCTAGACAACTTCGAAGCGAGCGGACAAGGCTTTGCCACCCGCGCAAGTGACGAGAGATGAAGAATGGCTGAAGGACGAGATGGTGGCGGTCGCGGTGGGCGCGATCGTGGCCACGGCAGAGACCAGGGTGACGGCGAGTTCGTCGACCGCTTGGTGCACATCAACCGTGTCGCCAAGGTGGTGAAGGGCGGTCGACGCTTCGGCTTCGCGGCGCTCGTCGTCGTCGGCGACCAGAAGGGCCGCGTTGGCTTCGGCCACGGCAAGGCCCGCGAGGTGCCCGAAGCGATCCGCAAGGCTACCGAGGCGGCAAAGCGCGGCCTCATCCGCGTTCCGCTTCGTGAGGGCCGGACGTTGCACCACGACGTCAACGGGCGCCACGGTGCGGGTCGCGTCATCCTGCGTGCCGCCCCGGCCGGCACCGGCGTCATCGCCGGCGGCCCGATGCGTGCGATCTTCGAGTCGCTCGGCATGCACGACGTCGTGGCGAAGTCGCAGGGGTCGTCCAACCCCTACAACATGATCCGCGCGACCTTCGATGCGCTGAAGTCCGAGGATTCGCCCCGCGCCGTTGCGGCCCGGCGCAACCTTAAGGTCTCGGTGCTGCAGTCGCGGCGAATTGGCGGTGACGCCGAAGCCGCTCCTGCCGAAGCTTGAGGAGGCGCATAATGGCGAACGCTCAAGGCAAGACCTTCACCGTCGAGCAGACCGGCAGCCCCATCGGCCGCCCGGCCGACCAGCGCCGCACGCTGATCGGGCTCAAGCTCAACAAGCTCGGACGACGCTCGTCGCTCGAGGATACGCCGGCGATTCGCGGCATGGTCGCCAAGGTCGCCCATCTCGTCCGTGTCGTGGACTAGGGAGGATCGCGCGATGAAGCTCAACGAAATCCGCGACAATCCGGGCGCGACCAAGAACCGGATGCGTGTCGGCCGAGGCATCGGTTCCGGCAAGGGCAAGACCGGCGGCCGCGGCGTCAAGGGACAGAAGGCGCGCTCCGGCGTCGCCATCAAGGGCTTCGAGGGCGGGCAGATGCCGCTGCATCGGCGCCTCCCAAAGCGCGGTTTCTGGAACCCCTTCTCGACCGACTACAACGAGGTCAACCTCGGCCGCATCCAGCAGGCGGTCGATGCCGGCAAGCTCGAGGCGGGCCAGCCCGTCACGATCGACACGCTGGTGGCAGCAGGCGTCTGCTCGAAGCCGCGCGACGGGGTGAAGATCCTCGGCGTCGGCGAGTTGACCGCGAAGCTATCGTTCGAAGTCGCCGCCGCTTCCAAGAGCGCGCGCGAGGCCATCGAGAAGGTGGGCGGCAGCATCAAGGTGTTGGTCGTAAAGGTCGAAAAGGCTGCGGCCGAGGCCTAGCGGCACCCTCTTTCCGTCCGCGGGAAGAGGCATGCTGTCGGTAATACGATAGTCGCTTTTGGCGTAAGAAAGAAGACGGCGAGGTTCAGGAGCACCCCATGGCATCGGCGGCAGAACAGCTCGCGGCAAACGTCAATTGGGGTGCCTTCGCCAAGGCCGACGTCCTCAAGAAGCGCATCTGGTTCACGCTCGGCGCGCTGATCATCTACCGGCTTGGGACATACATCCCGATGCCGGGGATCGACCCGGCGGCGTTCCAGGCGCAGTTCACGAGCCACAAGCAGGGCGTGCTCGAGCTGTTCAACATGTTCTCGGGCGGCGCCGTGCAGCGCATGGCGATTTTCGCCCTGAACATCATGCCCTACATCTCGGCCTCGATCATCGTCCAGCTTCTCACCTCGGTGATCCCGTCACTGGAGACGTTGAAGAAGGAGGGCGAGTCCGGCCGCAAGGTCATCAACCAGTACACGCGCTACCTCACCGTGGCTCTCGCCGCCTTCCAGGCCTACGGCATCGCCGTCGGGCTCGAGGGACAGACCAACGTGGTGACGGATCCGGGCTGGTTCTTCCGCGTCTCCACCGTGTTGACGCTGATGGGCGGCACCATGTTCCTGATGTGGCTCGGCGAGCAGATCACGTCGCGCGGCATCGGCAACGGCTCGTCGTTGATCATCTTCGCCGGCATCATCGCGGCGTTCCCCTCGGCGATCGCCAACACGCTGGAGCTCGGCCGCCAGGGCGCGATCTCCTTCGGCGTGATCTTCGCCGTGGTGGTCATGTCGATCGCGGTCATCGCCTTCATCGTCTTCATGGAGCGTGCCCAGCGGCGCGTCCTGATCACCTACCCCAAGCGCCAGCAGGGCAATCGCGTCTACGAGGGCCAGACCTCGTTCCTGCCGCTGAAGCTCAACACCTCGGGCGTCATCCCACCGATCTTCGCCTCGTCGCTGCTGCTGCTGCCGACGACGATCGCCAACTTCTCCACCAAGGGACAGGCGCCGACGGGCGTGCTCGGCTTCGTGACCACCTACCTTGGCCACGGCCGGCCGCTTTACATGGTCGCCTATATCGCGCTGATCGTGTTTTTCGCGTTCTTCTACACCGCGATCGTCTTCAACCCGCAGGAGACGGCGGACAACCTGAAGAAGCACGGCGGCTTCATACCAGGCATCCGCCCCGGCGAGCGGACGTCGCAGCAGCTTGACAAGATCCTGATGCGCATCACCGTCATCGGCGCGGCCTATCTCGCGCTGATCTGCCTCCTTCCAGAAATCCTGATCTCGTGGGCCAATCTGCCGTTCTACTTCGGCGGCACGTCTCTGCTGATCGTCGTCAGCGTGACGATGGATACAGTGGCGCAGGTCCACGGTCATCTGCAGGCCCATCAGTACGAGGGCTTGATCAAGAAGTCGAAGCTGAGGGGTCGTCGCCGATGAGGCTCATTCTGCTCGGACCGCCGGGGGCCGGCAAGGGCACCCAGTCCGCGCGGCTCATGGGAGAGTACGGCATTCCGCAGCTGTCGACCGGTGATATGCTGCGCGCAGCGGTGAAGTCGGATTCGCCAGTCGGCCGCGAGGCCGCTCTCATCATGAGCGAGGGTCGGCTAGTCTCCGACCAGATCGTCATCAAGCTCATCGGTGATCGCATCGAACAGCCCGATGCCAGCAAGGGCTTCATCCTCGACGGTTTCCCTCGCACGGTTGCGCAAGCGGAAGCACTCGGTACCATGCTTGACGGCAAGGACATGGCGCTCGATGCCGTAATCGAGCTGAGGGTGGACGAGGGAGCGTTGCTTCGCCGCATGGAGCAGCGCGTCGAGGAGGCCAAGGCCAAAGGCGAGCCGCCCCGCCACGACGACAATGCCGAAGCTTTCCGCCAACGCCTTGAGACCTACCGCGAGCAGACCGCTCCTGTGTCGGACTATTACCGCAGCATCGGCGAACTCCACGCTGTAGACGGCATGGCTGCTGTCGATATCGTGACCGCGTCAATCGATGGTTTTTTGCGGGATAAGCATCAAGTCGGGGCTTGACTTCCTGTCGCCGGCGCTTGACGCAGCAGTGCTGACACTATAGCCAACAGTCATATGGTGATGGCATCTGAAGTGCGGCCCCTCAGGCCGCTCGTCGCCGTTTAAACATCCTCATGGATCGCAAGGGCCGGGCTCCACCGGACGCGGTCTTTCGGCCCTTCGGGGTCAACATGGAGAGGCGAGCAGCATGGCCCGTATCGCAGGCGTCAATATCCCGACCAACAAGCGCGTCGTCATCGCGCTTCAGTACATCCACGGCATCGGGTCGTCCAAGGCGCAGGAGATCTGCACCAAGGTCTCGATCCCTGCGGAGCGCCGTGTCGCCGAACTGACCGACAACGAAGTCCTGCAGATCCGCGAGACCATCGACCGCGATTACATGGTCGAAGGCGACCTGCGCCGCGAGGTGTCGATCAACATCAAGCGCCTGATGGACCTCGGCTGCTATCGCGGCCTGCGCCATCGTCGCCAGCTGCCGGTGCGCGGTCAGCGCACCCACACCAACGCCCGTACCCGCAAGGGCAAGGCCAAGCCGATCGCCGGCAAGAAGAAGTAACCGGTAGCCAGGCACCATCCAGGCTCGATCCTGGATCAACCTGCCGGGTGCCTGCACCCGGCCTTCATCAAAGATAACCCGAGCGCCTGGCATCACGGGCGCGCTAGAAGGACAGTATCGTTATGGCCAAGGAAGCAGGTCGCGTTCGCCGCCGCGAACGCAAGAACATCGTCTCGGGTGTCGCCCATGTGTCGTCGACGTTCAACAACACCATGATCACCATCTCCGACGCGCAGGGCAACACGATCTCCTGGTCGTCGGCCGGCACGATGGGCTTCAAGGGCTCGCGAAAGTCGACGCCCTATGCTGCGCAGATGGCCGCGGAAGACGCGGCTCGCAAGGCGCAGGAGCACGGCATGCGCACCCTCGAGGTCGAGGTGTCCGGTCCGGGCTCGGGGCGAGAGTCGGCCCTGCGTGCGCTGCAGGCCGCGGGCTTCATGGTGACGTCGATCCGCGACGTTACCCCGATTCCGCATAACGGCTGCCGCCCGAAGAAGCGCCGCCGCGTCTAATCCCGAAATGTCGACGACGACGGGCAATCCGGCCGCAGTCGTCCGCACTTCTGAAAGGTGCAATCCGTGATTCAGAAAAACTGGCAGGAACTGATCAAGCCCAACAAGCTCGAGGTGATCTCGGGCAGCGACGCGAAGCGACTCGCCACCGTCGTCGCCGAGCCGCTCGAGCGTGGTTTCGGTCTGACATTGGGCAACGCGTTGCGCCGAGTCCTGCTGTCGTCGCTGCAGGGCGCCGCCATCACATCCGTGCACATCGACGGCGTGCTGCACGAGTTCTCGTCAATCCCCGGCGTGCGCGAGGACGTGACGGACATCGTCCTCAACATCAAGGACATCGCCGTACGAATGCAGGGCGACGGCTCCAAGCGCCTGGTGCTGAAGAAATCCGGTCCGGGCAAGGTCACCGCAGGCGACATCGGCACCGTCAACGACGTCACGATCCTCAATCCGCAGCTGGTTATCTGCACCCTCGACGAGGGCGCCGAAATCCGCATGGAGTTTACCGTAAACTCCGGCAAAGGCTATGTCGCGGCCGACCGCAACCGCCACGAGGATTCGCCGATCGGCCTGATCCCGATCGACAGCCTGTTCTCGCCGGTGCGCAAGGTCAGTTACCGCGTCGAGAACACCCGCGAGGGCCAGGTGCTCGACTACGACAAGCTGACCATGGAGGTCGAGACCGACGGCTCGCTGACGCCCGAGGACGCGATCGCCTATTCCGCGCGCATCCTGCAGGACCAGCTCAACGTCTTCGTGAACTTCGAGGAGCCCCGCCGGGAGGAGGCTGCGCCGCAGATCCCGGAGCTCGCCTTCAACCCGGCCCTACTCAAGAAGGTCGACGAGCTCGAACTTTCAGTGCGGTCAGCGAACTGCTTGAAGAACGACAATATCGTCTACATCGGCGACCTCATCCAGAAGACCGAGGCCGAGATGCTCCGCACCCCGAACTTCGGCCGCAAGTCGCTGAACGAGATCAAGGAAG
>CAXTQM010000033.1:0-12200 GCA_964246205.1 uncultured Beijerinckiaceae bacterium
GGAAATGCGACGAGCCCGCCGGCGCGCAGGCGCGCCGCCGCCGTCTGGAGGAGGGATGCCGTCATCGCGCCTGCGTGCCCGGCGCGGCGGCCGCGATCAAGCGGTAAGCGCGGCCGACAGCCTGGCGAACAGCGCGTCTGTGCGGCGCTGCACGAGGTCGCCGGCGACGATCGTGCCGTGGTTGACCAGCATGGTCGCCTGGTCGAGCACCTCGCGGATGGTGGCGCCGGCCTTTTCGCAGATGAGGGAGAGCTCGGGATCGGCTTCGCCGCCGGTCTTGAACTGCCGGCGCACAGCGGCAACCGCGCCGGTGGCGCGGCGGTCGAGTTCGGCCACCAGCGTCTCGAACTCGCGGCGGAAGCGTGGCTCCAGCCTCTCGTAGGTCTCCAGCGCGGTGAGGCGGCCGGGCAGGATCGAGTTGTGGAAATAGTCGCGGTAGGAGACCGGCCGCCAGCGCTGAATGTCCTCAAAAAGCTCTGGCATCATCGGCAGTTGCTCGACGAGCATGACGATCTCGTTGAAGAGGTTGAGGTAGTCGTTGGCAAGGCCCGAGGCCGGATTGACGAGCGCCTCGGCGCGGCGCGACCGGCTACGCGCGTGCGGCATGGCCTGCAGGGTGGCGCGCTCCTCGTCGGACAGGATGCTCATCGCGGGATGGGGCTCGGCTCGTATCTTCACTTCCTTGTAGCGCGTGAGCCGTGAAGAAAAGGTTGGGGAAGCAGGTAAGAAGTGCGGATTGCGCCAGGACTCGGCGCATTCCAGCTCCGGGCTGGAGGAGAGCGAGATGTGCGGACGCTTCGCGATCACCCTGCCGCCTGCGGCCATGCGGTCGCTGTTCGCCTATGCGGAGCAGCCGAATTTTCCGCCGCGCTTCAACATCGCGCCGACGCAGCCGATTCCCATCGTGCGCGCGGCGCGCGAAGAGTGCGGCATCGTTCGCCACTTCGCCTTGGCGCGCTGGGCCTTCCTGCCGAGCTTCGTAAAGGATCCGAAGGGCTTTCCGGTGCTCTTCAACGCCCGCTGCGAGGGGCTCGCCGACAAGGCGAGCTTCCGCAACGCGCTGCGCCGCCGCCGCTGCCTGGTGCCGGCCGACGCCTTCTACGAATGGCACCGCACCGGCTCCGGCAAGGCGGCGCGCTCGCAGGCCTATCTCTGCCGTCGCGCCGACGGCGAGACCATGGGCCTTGCCGGTCTGTGGGAGACATGGATGGGCCCCAACGGCGAGGAGGTCGACACCGCCTGCATCGTCACCACCGAGGCCAACGCGGTCTCCGGCGCCATCCATCCGCGGCTGCCGGTGGTAATTGAGCGGGCGGACTGGGCGGCGTGGCTGCATCCCGACGACGAGGCGGCGGAGGAGGCGGCGGCGCTGCTGCGGACGCCGGGCGATGATGTGCTGGCCTTCGTGCCGGTCTCGGATGCCGTCGGCAAGGTCGACAACGACGGGTCGGAGCTCATGATTCCGGTCGGGCCGGCGCTGGAGCCGGGCAGGCCGGCGCGGGTCGAGGCGGGCGGGGTGCAGGAGAGCCTGTTCTGAACCGGTGCCTCAGCCCGGCCGCACGATGGTCCAGCCGACCACGGCGGCATTGTAGGTCATGTGCGCCGCCACGGCCGGCACGAGCCAGCCTGTGCGCTTGATAGTGGATCAATCGCCGATCGGCGCCTCCGCCATCGTTACGGCATCGGCATGTTCGGCGAGCACGTCGTCTCGCACGGCGGAAAAGAGGGTCCTCGCTTCCGTGGGAAAATCGTGGTGCTCGACTTCCCAGTCGATCGCCTCGCCGATCTGGTCGAGCGGGCGCCTCGCTCCATCGCCGGAAGCGAAGCGACGCTCGAGAGCGCGCAGTTGCAGTCCGCCGAGCGCGACATAGCCTGTCGCCAGCCCCTTCGCATCGGGTTCTCCCATCGCGGAATGCGCGCGAGAAAATGCCTCGATGACGCTGTCGATGCTCGCCCCGGCCTCCATTTCTTCCTGGGTCTTCGCAGGAAGTTTGCCTTCGGACAAAAGAAGGGCCGCGATGTTCAGAGGGTCCAAACCCTCCCCGCCCTCCGGGTACGAATTGAGGCCGGCGACGGTCGGATTGCCGTGACGGGCGACATGCTTGAAGACGGCCGCGGCGCAGCGATGGTCCTGCGCAGCGCTTTTGCTCTTGGCGATGGACGCGATTGCGACCTCCATCCCCGCGTCGTCGAGCGGCGTGATCGGGCCGATCACGCAAAAACGCCCGTCCGGCAGCGCGCCGAGGCGTCCGAACACCCGGGTGTCGCGGGCCTCGGGCGATATCTCGGGGTCGAGGATCGTCAATTGCGCACCGCCCACGAGATCGCTGGCGCCGAAGCCGAAGCCGTCGTCGGCCACCTCGTCGATAAGGAACACGACCATTCGCGCGGCCTTGATCATCGCGAGGGCGGCGGTTTCTTCGGCCGACACGGCGCGGCGCTTCGCCAGCCGGTCGAAGGCGGTCGAGTTGCCGAGAGACGACGGCGCGAAGGCTTCGAGATCGGCGGCCAGATCCAACGCGCGGGCATAAAGCTCGTCGTCGATCTCCATCGTCGCCTTGGACAGCCATTGGCGTGCAATCGCCTCGACCCTCTCAAGCGCGATCGCCTCGACCACCTCCCCGTAGAGCTCGACGGCTGTCGACAAGAGCGTCTCCGTCCCGCTCGTGACCTCGTCCGTATTCATCGCGCTCCACCGTGCGGCCGAGACCTCAGATCGACCAGTCCGTGAGGTCGTCGAAGCGGTCGATGAAGCCCTGGCTCACGAGCACCTCGATGACCTTGGCGGCGGAGCGCTCGACGCTCTCGCCGTCGCGGCCGACGATCACCTCGGGCGCCTCCGGTGGCTCGTAGGGCTGGTCGACGCCGGTGAAGTCCTTGATCTCGCCGGCCAACGCGCGGCGGTAGAGGCCCTTCACGTCGCGGCGGATGCATTCCTCCAGCGGGGTGTCGACGAACACCTCCAGGAACTCGCCCGAGGGCAGGGCGGCGCGGGCCAGCTCGCGCTCGCGGCGGAACGGCGAGATGAACGAGCACAGCACGATAAGCCCGGCATCGGTCATCAGGCGCGCCACCTCGGCGACGCGGCGGATGTTCTCGGTGCGGTCGGCCTGGCTGAAGCCGAGGTCCTTGTTGAGGCCGTGGCGGACGTTGTCGCCGTCGAGCATGACGGTGTGCACGCCCGCCAGGTTGAGCCGGCTCTCCACCTTGTCGGCGATGGTCGACTTGCCCGAGCCCGAGAGCCCGGTGAACCACAGCACGCCCGGGCGCTGGTGCTTGAGGCGCGCGCGGTCGGTGCGGGTGACGCTGGTGTCCTGGCGGAACACGTTGGTGGCGCGGCGCAGGCTTTCGGCGACGGTGCCGGCGGCGACAGTCTGATTGCTCTCTCGGTCGATCAGGATGAACGCGCCGGTGACGCGGTTTTCGGCATAGGGATCGAAGGCCAGCGGCGCGTTGGCCGCGACCGTGGCACGGCCGACTTCGTTGAGCCGCAGGGTCGTCGCCTGATCCTGCGCGAAGGTGTTGATGTCGAGCCGATATTCCAGGGCGCTCACGGTCGCCGGCACGGTGCGGGTGCCGAGCTTCAGGAAGTAGGAGCGGCCGAAGCGGAGCGGCTCGTCGCTCATCCAGATAAGGTCGGCGGCGAAGCCGTCGCCGACGGTCGGTCGCGCGCCGGGATGCGCCAGCACGTCGCCGCGAGCAACGTCGATCTCGTCGGCCAGCGTCAGGGTGACGGCATCGCCGGCCGAGGCGACGGGCAGATCGCCGTCGAAGGTGACGATGCGCGCGACGGTGGAGGTGCGGCCGGAGCCGGCGACGACGACCGCGTCCCCCACCGCCACGCGCCCGCTCGCCACCGTGCCGACGAAGCCGCGGAAATCGAGGTTGGGCCGGTTGATCCATTGCACGGGCAAGCGGAACGGCTGCTCGGCGCGGCCGTCGGCGACGTCGACCGTCTCGAGGTGCTCGATCAGCGCCGGGCCCTTGTACCAAGGCATGCGCGGACTCGACTCGGAGAGGTTGTCGCCGTTGCGCGCCGACAGCGGGATGGCGGTGATGTCGGTGAAGCCGAGTTTCTCGGAGAAGCGCGCAAAATCCGTGACGATGCCGTCGAACACCGCCTGGCTATAGTCAACGAGGTCGATCTTGTTCACCGCCAGCACGATGTGGCGGATACCGAGCAGCGAGGCGATGGCGGCGTGGCGGTGGGTCTGCGTCAGCAGGCCCTTGCGGGCGTCGACCAGCAGGATCGCGAGGTCGGCGCCGGATGCGCCGGTCGCCATGTTGCGGGTGTATTGCTCGTGGCCCGGCGTGTCTGCGACGATGAACGAGCGTCGCGGCGTCTTGAAGTAGCGGTAGGCGACGTCGATGGTGATGCCCTGCTGACGCTCGGCCTCGAGCCCGTCGACGAGCAGGGCGAAATCAATGCTCTCGCCCGTGGTGCCGTGCCTGACCGTGTCGCGCTCCAAGGCGGCGAGCTGGTCGTCGAAGATCTGGTTCTGCTCCCAGAGCAGGCGCCCGATGAGGGTCGACTTGCCGTCGTCGACCGAGCCGCAGGTGATGAAGCGCAGCGTCGGGCGCTGGACGAGGTCGCCGGCGAGGTCGTGGACGAGGACGGCCGCTTTCGGCATCAGAAATATCCCTCGCGCTTCTTCTTCTCCATCGAACCAGCCTCGTCCTGGTCGATCAGGCGGCCCTGGCGCTCGGAGGCGCGGCTGTCGCGCATTTCTGCGATGATGGCGGGCAGGTCGGCGGCCTCCGACGGCACCGCGCCAGTAAGCGGGTAGCAGCCGAGGGTGCGAAACCTCACGCTCTCCATGCGCGGCGCTTCGCCGGGCTCCAGCGGCAGGCGATCGTCGTCCACCATGATCAGCGAGCCGCCGCGTTCGACCACGGGGCGCGGCTTGGCGAGGTATAGCGGCACGACGTCGATGCCCTCGGCGGCGATGTAGTCCCACACGTCGTATTCGGTCCAGTTCGACAGCGGGAACACGCGCATCGACTCGCCCTGGCGGATGCGGGTGTTGAACAGCCGCCACAGCTCCGGGCGCTGATTGCGCGGGTCCCAGCCGTGGGCGGCGGTGCGGTGCGAGAAGATGCGTTCCTTCGCGCGGCTCTTCTCCTCGTCACGCCGGGCGCCGCCGAAGGCCACGTCGTACTTCCCCTCGTCGAGCGCCTGGCGCAGGCTCTCGGTCTTCATGACCTGTGTGTGCACCGCCGAGCCCGATGCCACCGGCGAGATGCCGCGGCGCACCCCGTCCTGGTTGATGTGGACGATGAGCTCCATGCCGGCGCGCTTGGCCGCCCTGTCGCGGAAGGCGATCATCTCCTTGAACTTCCAGGTCGTGTCGACGTGCAGCAGAGAGAACGGCGGCACGGCTGGGTAGAACGCCTTGAGCGCGAGATGCAGCATCACGCTCGAATCCTTGCCGATCGAATAGAGCATCACCGGCCGCTCGAACTCGGCCGCCACCTCGCGCATGACGAAGATCGCCTCCGCTTCGAGCTGGTGCAGGTGCGGCGGCAGGGCGGTGCGGGCTTGGGCGGAGGTCATCGCGGCTCGGGTCGGGGTTGAGCTGTCATATAGACGCGGCTCACCCCAGCGCAAACGCGCGGTGTGCCCGCCGCCATCGGGGTGTTTTCGACCTTGCGGCCCGCCCGGCGCTGACCGATAGTCGCGCCGCCGGGACCGACCCTCTTTTATGCGAGCGTCGGCGAGAAGCCGAAATTCAGCAGGGAGTTACGCGAACATGCCGACGACGAGGACGAAGCTGTCCTGGGGCGCCGTCGCTGCGGCGGCAGGCGTCGCGCTGGTCGCGACTGCGGCGTGGGCACACGGGCCGACGCGCGAGAAGGCCAAGGAGACGATCACCATCAACGCCTCGCCGGACAAGGTCTGGAAGGTGATGGGGAATTTTCAGGACATGAGTTGGCTGCCAGGCGTAAAGTCGACCACCGGTACCGGCGGCAACACCATCGACCCGAAGAACGACGACAACGAGGTCGCTCGCCGTACCATCACGCTCGACAACGGCGGCGAGATCCACGAGGGCCTCTACAAGTACGATGCGGCCGAGCACACCTATTCGTATCGCATCGACAAGGTGGATACCAAGGTGTTGCCGGTGAACGATTATTCCTCGACGATCAGCGTCGAGCCGGCGGATGGCGGCAAGAGTTCGACGGTGGAATGGCACGGCGCCTTCTATCGCGGCTACATGAACAACGACCCGCCGCCGGACATGGACGACGCCGCGTCCAAGGCCGCCGTCGAGAAGGTCTACAAGGCCGGCCTCGCCAACCTGAAGAAGAAGGTCGAAGCCGGCAGCTAGGCTGCTCATCTCGTTGACAGATCGGTTCAGCCCGAGGCGTCGATCACGCGGTCGACGAAGAGACGCAGGCTCGATGTTCTGCGCCGGCTTGCCGAGAATAGGATGTGCAGACCGCGGGGATGGAAGAGGCTGATCACACGATCGTCCGGCGCGAAGGCGATGACGCCCTCGCCGACCTCGACCACCTCGGCGACCGCGTCGCTCTTCGGCACGTGGCTCGGCTCCCACGCAACGGGATGGCGGCCGATCACATGGTGAGGTCGCGGTAGTTCAGCGACACCGCCCGGGCGCGCAGCAGCAGCTCGCCACGCTGCGGCTTGCGGCACTCCTCCTCGTGGAGGTGTAGATCGTCGAGACCGGTGAAGGCGTGAAAGCGGTAGGCCTGCATGGCACTCTCTCCCTCTTCGCAAGAGAGGTGATCCCCGATTGCGCTCGATCTCCGTCGGCGACCGCGCCAACCTCGAGGAGCTGGTCGCGTTGTTGCCAACCGCAAAATCAGGCCGGTGATCGATCGCGTCCTCGACTTCGCCAACGGCCAAGGCGGCGTTCCGACACCTTGGGGCGGGACGGCACGTCGGCAAGATCGCCATCCGCGTCGCGGACGCCTGAGCAACCCTTCGCCGTGAACCGGACTAGCAGCCGATCGTCACCACCAGTTTGCCGCTGGCGCGCCGCTCGGCCAGGGCGGCGATGGCCTCGCCGCCGCGTTCCAGCGGATAGGTTGCGCTGATCTCCGGCCTGATCCTGCCGTCGGCCCACAAGGCCATCAGCGCCGCGACATGCGCTGCGTTGCGCGTGGGGTCACGCGCGGCGAAGGCGCCCCAGAACACGCCGCAAACCTGGCAGCTCTTCAGCAGCGTCAGGTTCAGCGCAATCTTGGGGATGCCGGCGGGGAAGCCGACCACCAGCAGCCGCCCTTCCCAGGCGATCGCGCGCAGCGCCGCCTCGGTGTAGTCGCCGCCGACGGGATCGTAGACCACGTCTGCGCCGTGCTCGCCGACCGCGTCCTTGAACAGCGCCGACAGTGCCTTGCGCGCCTCGCCGTCGAACGGGCCTGCGGGGTAGACGACGCCGTGGTCGGCGCCGTGGGCCAGCGCGAGGTCGAGCTTGTCTTTGCTCGACGCGGCGGCGACGACGCGAGCGCCCAACGCCTTGCCGATCTCGATGGCCGCCAAGCCCACGCCGCCGGCGGCTCCCAGCACCAGCAGGGTCTCGCCCGCGTTCAGCGCCGCGCGGTCGACCAGCGCGTGGTACGAGGTGGCATAGGTGAGGGTCAGCGCGGCGGCGACGTCGAAGGGCATGGAGTCGGGCATCGGCACGGCGCGGGCCTGCGGCAGCACCACCTTCTCGACCATGCCGCCGTGGCCGATGAGGCCGATCATGCGGCGGCCCACCAGAACGGCGTCGACCCCCTCGCCGACGGCATCGACCACGCCCGCCACCTCGGCACCGGGTGCGAAGGGACGCGGCGGGCGCACCTGGTACTTGTCGGCGATGATCAGGCTGTCGGGAAAGTTGACACCGCAGGCGCGCACCGCGAGGCGGATCTCGCCGCGGCCGGGCATGGGTTCGGCGATCTCGTCGAGGGAGAGCGTTTCGGGACCGCCAGCGGCGTGGGAGAGCAGGGCTTTCATGGGCCCTGCCGTAGCAAGCGCGGGTCTGCGCGGCCATACCGGCCGAAGGGCAGGTTCAGGCGGTGAGGCGGATCAGCACCTTGCCGAAGTTCTTTCCCTCGAGCATGCCGAGGAAGGTCTCCGGCGCCTTGTCGAGACCGTCGGTGATGTCCTCGTCGTAGCGGATCATGTCGTCGGCAATGCCGCGTGCGACCTCGTCGAGGAAGGCCGCATGGTGCTCGGCGTAGAACTCGTAGTTGATGAAGCCGCGCAGCGTCAGGCTCTTGGTCAAGACGTCGCGCATCGTCGCGGCGAGAGCGCCCGACCGCTCGTCGCCGGTGCCGCTGTACTGCGCGATGAGCCCGCACACCGGCACTCGCGCGTAGGAGTTCAGCAGCGGGCGCACCGCCTGCCACACCGCGCCACCGACGTTCTCGAAATAGACGCCGATCCCGTCGGGGCAGGCCGCCGCCAGCTTGGCAGGCATGTCGGGATCTCGGTGATCGACGGCGGCGTCGAAGCCGAGCGAGTCGGTCAGGCGCGCGCATTTTTCCGGACTGCCGGCGATGCCGACGGCGCGGCAGCCCCATAGTTTGGCCAGCTGCCCGACGAGCGAGCCGACCGGCCCGGTAGCGGCGGCGACCGCCACCGTCTCGCCGGCCCGAGGGCGGCCGACCAGCTTGAGGCCGGACCAGGCGGTGAAGCCCGGCATGCCGAGCACGCCCAGCGCCGTGGTGACCGGCGCCTTGCCCGCGTCGAGCTTGCGCGTGCGCTCGTCCGGCACCAGCGCGGCATGGCTACGCCAGCCGGTCTGCGCCAGCACCACGTCGCCCTCGCGGTAGGCCGCCGTGTCGGAGGCGATCACCTCGGCCACGCCCTCGGCGACCATCGCCTCGCCGACCTCGACGGACTTCGCGTAGGATTTGCGGTCGTCCATGCGGCCGCGCATGTAGGGGTCGAGCGAGAACACCTTCGTGCGCAGGAGCACGCCGCCCGGCGGGACCGGCGGCATCGTCACCTCTTCCAGGCGGAAGTCGTCCGGCGTCGGTTTGCCATTCGGCCGCGACGCCAGGACGATCTGCTGTGCGTTGCCGGTGCTCACGATGGGTCTCCGATTTTGGCGGCGAGCCAATGCGCCATCGCGGCGTTCACCGCGTCGGGCGCGTCCTGCTGCACCCAATGCGAGGCGTCCGGCAGGCGCACAAGCGTGAAATCGTTCACCAGCCCGTCGTAGCCCTCGGTCAGCTCGAGGCCGAGCGCCGTGTCCTGCTCGCCCCAGATCATCAGGGTCGGGACCTGCACGGGCGGGACGCGTCCGGACTGACCCAGGGAGCGGACGTTGGCGCGGTAATAGTTGATCATCGCGGTGGCGGCCCCGGGGACGAGCGCGTTCTCGCGATAATGCGCGAGCACCTCGGGCGGAAAAGCGTCGGGGTTCCGCGCCATGCCGGTGAAGGCGCGCTCCACGGCGCGCGCGCCTCGGGCGGTCAGCGCCTTTTCCGGCAGCCAGGGCAGCTGGAAGAAGGCGATGTACCAGGACCGCGCCTTCTGCCGCCACGACGTGCTCAGCACGCGGCGAAAGACGGTCGGATGCGGCACGTTCATGACGATTAGGCCTTCGAGCGGGCGGGCGTGACGGATGGTGAACGCCCAGGCGATCGCCGCACCCCAGTCGTGGCCGATCAGCAGCCGCCGCTTAGCCCCGAGCGCGTCGAACAAAGCCGCAGCGTCCTCGACGAGGTGCCTGATCGCGTAGGCGTCTCGGTCGCGCGGGCGGCTGCTGTCGCCGTAGCCGCGCAGGTCCGGCGCCACCGCGCGCCAGCCGAGCGCGGCCAGCGCCGGCAGTTGTTGGCGCCAGGAGAAGCGGCATTCCGGGAAGCCGTGCAGGAACAGCGCGACTGCATCACCTTCGCCGCATTCGTCGCAAACGATGTCGAGCCCATTGGCGCGGACGCTAAGAGTCGTGATCCCGGGGCTGGCCACCAGTTCAGCGCCACTCCCTGATATCCACGAACCGCCCGGCGATAGCCGCCGCCGCCGCCATCTGCGGCGACACCAGATGGGTGCGTCCGCGCGGACCCTGACGGCCCTCGAAGTTGCGGTTCGAGGTCGAGGCGCAGCGCTGCTCCGGGCGCAGCTTATCGGGGTTCATGCCCAGGCACATCGAGCAGCCCGGCTCGCGCCACTCGAAGCCGGCGTCGAGGAACACGCGATCGAGCCCCTCGGCTTCGGCCTGTGCCTTCACCAGGCCGGAGCCCGGCACCACCATGGCCTCGACGCGCTCGGCGACCTTGCGGCCGGCGACGATGGCGGCGGCGGCGCGCAGGTCCTCGATGCGGGCGTTGGTGCAGGAGCCGATGAACACCTTGTCGAGCGCGATGTCGGTGATCTTCTCGCCGCCCTTCAGGCCCATGTAATCGAGCGCGCGGCGCACGGCCGCCTGCCGGCTTTCGTCGGGCGCGTCCTCGGCGTGCGGCACCGTGCCGGCCACGGTGATGACATCCTGCGGGCTGGTGCCCCACGACACGATCGGCGACAGGTTGCCGGCGTCGAGCCGGACCTCCTTGTCCCAATGCGCGCCCTCGTCGGAGAACAGCGTCCGCCAGTAGGCGAGCGCCTTGTCTCGGCTCTCGCCTTTCGGCGCGCGCGGCTTGTCCGCGAGGTAGGCAAAGGTCTCCTCGTCGGGAGCCACCATGCCGGCCCGGGCGCCGCCCTCGATCGACATGTTGCACATCGTCATGCGGCCCTCGAGCGACAGCGCGCGGATCGCCTCACCGGCGTATTCGATGACGTGGCCGGTGCCCCCGGCCGTGCCGATCTCGCCGATGATCGCGAGGATGATGTCCTTGGCCGTGACGCCCGGCGCCGCCTTGCCCTCGACCAGCACGCGCATGTTGCGCGCCTTCTTCTGCACCAGCGTCTGGGTGGCCAGCACGTGCTCGACCTCGGAGGTGCCGATGCCCTGAGCCAGCGCGCCGAAGGCGCCGTGCGTCGAGGTGTGCGAGTCGCCGCAGACGATGGTGGTACCGGGCAGGGTGAAGCCCTGCTCCGGGCCGATGATGTGGACGATGCCCTGCCGCGGGTCGAGCGCGTCGAAATATTCGACACCGAACTCGGCGACGTTGGCGGCTAGCGTCTCGATCTGCAGCCGGCTCTCGGGATCGGCGATGCCCTGGCGACGATCGGTCGTGGGCACGTTGTGGTCGACGACGGCCAGCGTGCGCTCGGGCGAATGCACCTTGCGGCCCGCCATGCGCAGCCCCTCGAAGGCCTGCGGGCTGGTGACCTCGTGGACGAGGTGGCGGTCGATATAGAGCAGCGCTGTGCCGTCGGCTTGAGCCTCGACGACGTGGTCGTCCCAAATCTTGTCGTAGAGCGTGCGCGGCGCGGTCATGGGCTCGGCGATTCCGTTTAGGCCTTACGATTTGGGAGCCGCCGTCGTAGCCGCAAGCGGACCCGAGGGAAAGCGCGGGCGCACCCGACGCGATGACGGTGCGTTTGCCTCCGCAGCGGATGACGCTAAAGCAGGCGCGTCGTCCGCCGGAGGCATGTCCACACCGTGATCTTCGGCCGAGATCGTCGCGCAATCGAGCCAGCCGTGCCGGCCGTGGCGCCGCATCGACCAATAGCCGAATTGGTGATGGACTTCGAGTCGATCGGCTGGAACTGCGAATTCGGCATGGTGCAGCGTGCGTTCGGCGCCGAGCCGCTTGGACTGCTGCGTTTCACCGGTGCGCGCATTGGCAACCTCATCGAGGTTTTGGAAAGCGGCTTCTGCGACTTCCTTTCGGCCGAGGATTTCGCGATCGAGGTGAAGGGAAGCGAGCAGGAGTACATGGTCTTCAGTCGGGCCTTCGGCGATTTCCACGCGCACACCAACGCGTTCGTCAGCCGCGACCGGGAGGCCGCGGTCTTCGCTCGCGAGTTCAAGAAGGCCTCTTATCTCAAGCGGCGCTTCGAGCAGGACTGGCGGTCCGCGAACCGGGTCTACGTGCACAGCGGGTACAATGACGAAGCCTCAATCCTGAAGCTGCACGCGGCGCTGCGCGCCCGGTCGGATTGCGCGCTGCTCTGGGTGGTGGAGGCACGAACGCCGGAGGAGCGCGGTAAGGTCGAGGTTCGAGGCCCCAAACTGCTGAGGGGCCATGTGGCGCATTACGCCGGGTTCGACGACGGACTCCGTTTGGACCTTCAAGGCTGGGCGATGATCTGCCGGTCCGCCGAAGCGATCCTCCGCGGACTGCCGGAGCCGGCG
>CAXTQM010000034.1:0-10086 GCA_964246205.1 uncultured Beijerinckiaceae bacterium
AGACCTTCGCGCTGATGCACGCGCGGCTGCACGAGACCGGCGCCGCCGTCGTCGTGCTCGGCTTCGACGCGCGCGACCCCAAAGGCTGCGGTCGCCTGCTCGTCGCCGGCGGCACGCTGATGGCGATCCGCGAGGAGAAGGACGCCTCGGCAGCCGAGCGTGAGGTGACGCTGTGCAACGGCGGCCTGATGGCGCTGGCCGGCTGCCACGCTCTCGAGCTGCTTCGGGACGTGAAGCCGCAGAACGCCCAGAACGAGTTCTACCTGACCGACGTCGTGGCGCTGGCGCGCGCCCGCGGCCTGCCCACCGCGTTCGTGACTGTCGACGAGCTCGAGGTCATGGGGGTGAACGACCGCGTTCAGCTCGCGCGCGCCGAAGCCGCCATCCAGGTGCGGCTGCGCGAGGCAGCGATGCGCGGCGGCGCGACGTTGGTCGATCCGCCGAGCGTGACGCTGGCCCACGACACCAGGCTCGGCCGCGATGTGGTCGTCGAGCCCCACGTCGTCTTCGCGCCCGGCGTCGACGTGGCCGATGGCGCCCGCATCCGCGCCTTCTCGCACCTCGAGGGCGTGCGCGTCGGTCCGCGCGCGATCGTCGGGCCGTTCGCCCGCCTGCGGCCGGGCAGCGTCCTCGACGCCGACGTCCACGTCGGCAATTTCGTGGAGGTCAAGGCCTCGACGCTGCAGGCGGGGGTCAAGGCCAACCACCTCTCCTACATCGGCGACGCCGACGTCGGCGCCCGCACCAACGTCGGCGCCGGCACGATCACCTGCAACTACGACGGCTTCCTCAAGTCGCGCACCACGATCGGCGCCTACGTCTTCGTCGGCAGCCACTCCTCGCTGATCGCCCCGGTGACGATCGGCGAGGGCGCCTACGTCGCCACCGGCTCGGTGGTGACGGACGATGTTACGCCCGACGCCCTGGTCCTCGCCCGCTCGCGCCAGGTCGAGAAGCCTGGCTGGGCCAAGGTGTTTCGCGCGGATCGGCTCGCCGCCAACGCTGCGAAGGCGAAGCCCGTCGAGGCCAAGCCAGGGCCGGCGCAATCCTGAAAGGCTCACCACCATGTGCGGCATCGTCGGCATCCTCGCCCGGGAACCGGTCGCGGACCTGCTCGTCGAATCCCTGAAGCGGCTCGAATATCGCGGCTATGATTCGGCCGGCGTTGCAACCCTTGAGAACGGTCACCTCGTGCGCCGCCGCGCCGAAGGCAAGCTCAAGAACCTCGAGGCGGTGCTGCGCCGCGAACCGCTCGGCGGCCACATCGGGATCGGCCACACCCGCTGGGCGACGCATGGTCGACCGACCGAGAATAACGCCCACCCCCACGCCACTTCGAAGGTCGCGGTGGTACACAACGGCATCATCGAGAACTTTCGCGAACTGCGCGAGGCGCTGCGCGGCAGGGGCCACGTCTTCGCCACCGAGACCGACACCGAGGTCGTCGCCCATCTCGTCACCGACGCGCTCGACGGCGGCCTGACCCCCGCCGAGGCGGTGGCGGTCAGCCTGCCCAAGCTGCGCGGCGCCTTCGCTTTGGGATTCCTGTTCGAGGGCGAGGGCAACCTGCTGATCGGCGCGCGCCAGGGCGCACCGCTCGCGGTCGGCTACGGCCAGGGCGACAATGCCGGCACGATGTATCTCGGCTCGGACGCGCTCGGACTGGCGCCCTTCACCGATACGCTGGCTTACCTCGAGGAGGGCGACTGGGTCGTGCTGACTCACGACAAGGCGGTCTATTTCGATGCTGGCAACCTGCCTGTCGAGCGCAAGCGCCTGAAGACGCTGGCATCGGCCTTCCTCGTCGACAAGGGCAACCACCGCCACTTCATGGCGAAAGAGATTCACGAGCAGCCCGAGGTGGTGGCCTGGACGCTCGGGCACTACCTCGACATGTCGGCGGGCAAGGTTGCCTTGCCGTTCGAGCTGCCGGTCGACGTCGCCAAGATCGACAAGCTGACGATCACCGCCTGCGGCACCGCCTACATGGCGGGGCTGACCTCGAAATACTGGTTCGAAAAGTTCGCGCGCCTACCGGTCTCGATCGAGGTGGCCTCGGAGTTCCGCTACGGCGAGGTGCCGATGAGCGAGGGCGGCCTGACGCTTGTGGTCTCGCAATCGGGCGAGACCGCCGACACCCTTGCCTCGCTGCGCTACGCCAAGGCTAATGGGCAGAAGGTCGTCTCGATCGTCAATGTCGCCACCTCGACCATGGCGCGCGAGAGCGACGTGGTGGCGCGCACCCTCGCCGGGCCGGAGATTGGCGTCGCCTCGACCAAGGCCTTCACCTGCCAGCTCGCGGTGCTGGCCTGCCTCGCCCTGGCGATGGGACGCGCCCGCAGCACGCTCTCTCGAGAGGACGAGGCGCGGCTCGTCGGCGAGCTCGCCGCCGTGCCGGGCCTGATGGCCGAAGCCTTGAAACGCGAGCCTTCCATCGAGCATATCGCCCGCGAATTCGGCAAGGTCCGCGACGTCCTCTATCTCGGCCGCGGCACGTCCTACCCGCTGGCGATGGAAGGCGCGCTGAAGCTGAAGGAGCTCTCCTACATCCACGCCGAAGGTTACGCTGCCGGCGAGCTGAAACACGGACCGATCGCGCTGATTGACGAGGCCATGCCGGTCATCGTCATCGCGCCGAGCGACGCGGTCTACGAGAAGACGGTCTCCAACATGCAGGAGGTCTCGGCCCGCGGCGGCCGGCTCATCCTGCTCGGGGACGAGCGCCTCGCCCGCGACTTCGCCGGGGAGGCCGAGACTGTGCTGACGCTGCCGACGATGGCGCCGGCCTTCACCGCCATAGTCTACGCCGTTCCGGTGCAGATGATCGCCTACCACACCGCCGTCTTCATGGGGAAGGACGCCGACCAGCCGCGCAACCTGGCCAAGAGCGTGACGGTGGAGTAGGCGGCGAAGCGCGTTACGTTGCGCGTCAAGAGACAGCTTTCAGCGAGCGTGTCGATCGCGAAGCGGAAGGAGACACCGATGCGTTGCTCGACCCTATGGCTCTGCCTGCTGGCCCTCGCCTCGGGGCCGGCGCTCGCCCAGGGCTGCGGCCCGACGCGGCTGAAGGTCGACGAGAGCGTCACCCTCGACCTGCCGCCGGCCAAGGCCTGGGCGATGATCGGCGACTTCCAGAACATGAGCTGGGACGGCGAGACGACAGGCTCCAACGGTCGCGGCGGCAACGAGCCCGACAAGGCGGTGCGCACCGTCACTTTGCGGGGCGGCACGACGCTGGGCGAGACCCTCTATCGTTACGATGCCGCGGCGATGCGCTACGCCTACCATCTCGACAAAGTCGACGTGGCCCGCCTGCCGGTGCAGAACGCCTCGGCCACGCTCGAGGTGGTGCCGATGGATGACGGTGCCAGGAGCGTGGTGCATTGGAAGTTCGCGTTCTACCGCAACCTTGCTCCCGGCGAAGGCGCGCCAGACGCGGCCGACGCCAATGCCGTCAAGGCGATGCGCGCCTACCTGCGCGCCGGGCTTGCCGGTCTGAAGGCCAAGGCCGCTCCCCGCACGTGACACGCACCCTCGTCGCCGCACTCGCGCTGCTGGCGGCGTCTCCCGCCGGCGCCGACGAAGCCTGGATCACCAACCAGAACGGCGACAGCGTCAGCGTGGTCGATCTCGCCGCCCACAAGGTGGTGGCGACGATCGCCGTGCCGGGCAAGCCTGCCGGCATCGCCATGGCGCATGAAGGACGCCGCGCCTACGTTTCAAGCACCAACGGCAAGACGCTGTACGCGCTCGACACGGCGACGCGAAAGATCGCGGCGACGCTGGCGCTGCCCGACGAGGCTGTCGGCATCGCTGTCGGGCGCGACGACAGGTTCGTCTACGCCGCCGGCTTCTTCGCCGGCACGCTGTTCAAGGTCGACGCGGCGACGTTGCAGATAGTGGCCACCGCTCCACTCGGCGGCACGCCTTCGGGCGTGGCGGTGACGCCGGACGGCAGGACGCTCGTCGTGACCCGCCGCGATGCAGACACGGTCGCGCTGATCGATGCCGAGACCCTCGTGGTCGAGGCCCAGATCGCCGTCGGCAGGCGGCCCTATGGCGTGATCGTCGACTCCGAGGGACGTCGCGCCTACGCCGCCGACGTCTATGGCGACGACGTCTCGGTGGTCGACCTCGCCGCGAGGAAGCAGGTCGGGAGCGTCGCCGTCGGCAAGCGGCCCTACGTCGTGACTCTCGCCGGCGGCAAGGGCTTCGTCACCGACCAGTACGAGGGCAAGGTCGCTGTGTTCGATCTCGCGAGCGGCACACCGGTGACGCGCATCGCCGTCGGCGACTATCCCGACGGCATCCAGGCGAGCTTCGACGGGCGCGAAGTCTACGCGGTGAACTGGGAAAGCAACACGCTGTCGGTCATCGACGTGGCTAGCCTAAAGGTCGTCGCCACCATCGACGTGGGCGACAGCCCGCGCGCCTTCGGAACCTTCCTGCGCCGCACGCCATAGCGGCAGCGCCGGCGCGACCTGCAATCGCGTCAATCGGATCGGATTCGTTCATGGTTAATTGACCGAGCGGATGCCAAGGCCTAGATCTTTCGGCATACTCGTTGCAATGGTGCCACTGTCAACGCCAAGAAACCCAGGTCGTCGCATTTTCCGACGAGCGTGGTTTCCGTAGCGTAATCGTCTGGAAGGAGAGTGTCATGCTCGGCTCCCGCTTCGATCTTTCGGAAGTCCTGTCGGACTTGTCGGCCCATTCCGATGATATTCGCGACGAAGCTTCGGTTCTCGAACTGGAGCGCGAGATCGTGTTGGTGGCCAAGACCGTGCACGTCGCTCGCACGCGAATTTCGTTCCGCTGCCCAGTCTGCGACGACGCGATGCGGCTGCGTGACGAGCGCGACCTTACGGAGTTCGGCGGTCTCGACGTGAAGCTGCACAAGCTGGAATGCGACACGTGCGGCATGTTGACGGGGCGCGTGTACCATCCCGCAGTAGGCTACAACCCACACCTCGTTCGCTAGCATCACGGGTCGTCGCGCGCCTTGAGCGGCTCGGCATGCCCGACGATGCGGGCTATGTCGCCGCAGGCGAGGCGGACGCTGCGGTCAAGGTCGTCGACCGCTTTATGGACCTGATCGACGCTAAGCGCCGCATCGACGATGCAATGGTAGTTCACGACAAGCCCACCCGATGTGTGGCGCACCCTGACGTTGTGGACGTCGCCGAGCGCTCCGTTCGACGGTAGATGCTGCACCAATACGCGCTCGATGCGCCGATGGTCGTCTGCATCGCAGTCGCGCCCGTCGCGTTCCAGCACCTCGAGTGGCTCGATGTGGCTTTCCACTTCGAAGCCGCTGCCCAGCTCGTCCCCGATGGCGGCCTCCAGGCCAGAGACGATCTCATGGGCTTGGCCGAGCGGCAGGCGGCCGTCGATCTCGGCGTCGAAGCTGACGGAGGTCGCATCGCCGAGCGTCTGCACCGTGACGTGGTGGATCGGGACGCGCCGGCGGCTGGCGATGAGCAGCGTGCGCTCCACGACGCTCTCGTCGTCGAGCGCGACGGGCTCGTCCGTGACGGTGATCTGCGCGCCATCGTGGACCCGGGCCACCGCATCGGCGACCTGCGCCTTGATCGCCGCCACTCGCTCGATCGAGAGCGTTCGCGACACCTGGATGGTCGCCTCTCCGGCGACGATGCCGCCGATCGGCCGCAGGCGCAGCGCGCCGACGCCGATGATCCCCGGCACCTTGGCGATGGTCGCGCGAATGGGGCCGCTCATGCCTTTGGGCGCCGCGTCGATCAGCGTGTCCACCGTCTCGCGGCCGAGCCGGAAGCCGGCGACACCGACGAACAGCGCGACGGCCGCCGCCGCGATTGCGTCGCCGGAGCGGAAGCCGGCGGAAGCGGCGGCGAGGCCGGCCAGCGCCAAGCTGGAGGCCACGATGTCGGTCAGGAAGTTCAAAGCGTCGGCGGAAAGCGCCGCGCTGCGCGTCGCCTTGGCGACCTTGTCCAGCGCGCGCCAGCGCGTGGCATCGACGACGATCGAGACGACGAGCACGCCGTAGGCGAAGGCCTCGGGCCGCACGTCGACGCTGCCCCAGACGAGGCGCTTCACCGCCTCGATCAGGATGAATAGCGCCAAGGCGAACAGGAAGCCGGTCTGGACCAGCGCCGAAAGCGATTCCACCTTGCCGTGGCCAAACGGATGGTCGTCGTCGGCGGGCTTCGAGGCGGCGCGGATCGAGTAGAAGCTGATCAACGTGACCGCGACGTCGCCGAGGTTGTTCCCGGCTTCGGAGGCCAGCGCGAGCGAGCCGGACAGGATCGCAGCGGTGAACTTGGCCGCCGTGAGGACCACCTTGACGGCGACGGAGACGAGCGCCGCGCGCTCTTTCTGCCGGGTGATGGCGGCGTGATCGATCAAGGCATCCGAGCCTGCGTGGCGAGGGCGAGCGCCATAGCATGGATCGACCGCCACGCCGAGACGTTGCCGGGCGCCAAAGACGGAGTTTGGAAGTGAAATACCTGCACACCATGGTCCGGGTCGCCGATCTCGACCAGGCGCTCGACTTCTACTGCAACAAGCTCGGCCTGAAGGAAGTGCGCCGCAAAGACAGCGAGAAGGGGCGCTTCACGCTGGTGTTCCTCGCCGCGTCCGACGACGAGGAGCAATCGCAAGCCGAGCGCGCGCCGGAGATCGAGCTGACCTACAACTGGGATCCGGAGAACTACGACGGCGGCCGCAACTTCGGCCACCTCGCCTACGAGGTCGACGACATCTATGCCACCTGCGACAAGCTCATGAAGGCCGGCGTGACCATCAACCGCCCGCCGCGCGACGGCAACATGGCCTTCGTCCGCTCGCCCGAAAACATATCGATCGAGATCCTGCAGAAAGGCGAAGCCAAGAAGCCCGGCGAGCCGTGGACCAGCATGGCGAACGTCGGCACCTGGTAGTCAAGCTGTCGAGGCGCTCAGCCCGTAGTCGGCGAATCGCTCGACCGTCCGCGCGATCTCGTCGTCGCCAAGTAGCACCGGCGTGCCGGTTGCGCCCGCGACGACGGTGAGCTTGGCCAGGGCCTCGAGCTCGACCGCGCGCCACATCGCCTGCTCGAGGTCGCGCCCGGTGACCACCATGCCGTGGTTGCCGAGCAGCACGGCGTGGCGCGGGCCGAGGTGCTCCAGAATCAGGTCGGACAGAGCCTGCGTGCCGAACGGCACGTAGGGCGTGCAGCGGATGCGCGGGCCGCCGAAAGCCGCGATCATGTAGTGCACGGCGGGGATTTCGCGGTGCTGCGTCGCCAGCACGGTGGCGTATAGCGAGTGCGTGTGCACGATGGCGCCGACATCCTCGCGATGGCGGAGGATGTCGCGGTGCAGGCGCCACTCGCTGGAGGGCTTTATCGGGTCTCGCCAATCCGGCGTTTCTTGGTCGCCGTCGAGCGGCATTGCCGCCATCATGTCCGGCGTTGTCCGCTCCGGCGGTATGCCCGACGGCGTGATCAGCATCGTGTCGCCGTCGCGCGTCGAGATGTTGCCGGCTGTGCCCTGGTTCAGCCCGAGGCGCACGAGCTCGCGGCTGGCATCGGCGAGGGCTTGGCGCAAGGGCAGGGACATGCTTCCGCTTGTCTCACGGAAGCGTCGGCCGCAGAAGCGCGGCAGGAGGATCGCATGGCCGAGACGGACGACTGGCAGGCCGGGGTCGATCCGAAGCGAACCGCGCTGTTCCTCGACGTCGACGGGACGCTGCTCGGCTTCAAGCCTCGGCCGGAGGATGTCGTCGCCGACGGCGAGCTGCGGGCGCTGCTCGGCACCCTCGACAAGGCGACGAGCGGCGCGGTGGCGCTGATCAGCGGGCGAATGGTCGAAGACCTCGACCGCATCATGGCGCCCGTGGTTCTCGCCGCCGGCGGCACCCACGGCGCCGACCTGCGCTGGCCCGGCGGAAGGCGCGCGGTGGTGGCCGTCAAAACGCTGGCAGAGGTGCGGCCCCGCGTCGAGGCCTTTGTCGCCGCTCGCGAGGGTCTCATGCTCGAGGACAAGGGCGCGGCGCTGGCGGTGCACTTCCGTCATGCACCGCAACGCGAGGCGGAGATCAGGCGCTTCCTCGACGAGACCGTCGGCGACCTCGAGCTGATGGTGCAGCACGGCAAGATGGTTGCCGAGGTGAAGTCGCGCTTTAGCAGCAAGGGCAAGGCGATCGAACGCTTCATGGAGGCGCCGCCTTTTGCAGGCCGCATGCCGCTATTCATCGGCGACGACCTTACCGACGAGCACGGCTTTGCGAGCGTCAACGCGCTCGGCGGCTTGTCCGTCAAAGTCGGCGACGAGAGCGAGCCGACCGTTGCGCGCCGAAGACTTGCAAATGTCGCCGGCGTGCGCGCTTTTCTTGCTGCGATGTGCCGATCGGCAGATGAGATTTGTTAGAATTCGTTTCGATCACGTCATCTTCACTGTCGTTTGCGTGATAAAACTTTTGTGAAGCCTCAATGTCACGATCTGGTCGCGTTTCGACGACACCATGACTTAAAGCCAGGAGATCACGACGATGTTGATCGAGGAAGTCATCCGCAGTTGCGCGGTGGGTCCGGTGGCGGAAGCCGCCGTGGCGAGCGTCGGGGGTGGCTTCGCGATAGAGGTCGAACGCGCCGCGAACGCGCGTGGCCTCAGCGTCGGCGATTATGCCGTGAAGAGCGTCAGGCGTTTCGCCCGAGACGGCCGCGAAGGCGAAATGCGCGTGGTCGCCTCGGCGATGGTCGGCTCGCAGGTCCCGGTACTGGCGGCCTTCGAGCAGATCCTGGTGCTCGACATCGCCGAGGCGCGGTTCGGCGCGCCCGCCTGTTAGAGGCGGTCCGTCTCGAAATCGAGGCAGGAAAAGCCGAATAGCGAAAGGCCTTCCTCGAGCGCGTCCGAAACCGTCGGGTTTTGCATCAGGAATGCCGAAGTCGTCGGCTCAGGGTGCGAAGCCGCTGCGGTCATCGCGTCCGTCCACTCCTCCTTGGCATAGTCGCCGCGGCCGACCAGGCTCAGCGCGATCAGCTCCTGCTGCTCTTCGACGTTCATTCCCTGGATCAGACCCTCGGCCTCGCTCACGACGGACGGGTTGGCCTCGTCGGTGAAGACGGCGACGAAGCCATCGTCGGACGCGTCCGAGCCGCCTCCTACGTTAGGCTCGGCCTGCACGCCGAACTCACGCAACTTGACGATGAGAAAGCAGACTTTCTGGGGGTCGAGCTCAGTGAGCATCGTGAATCGTCTTCCATTACAAGAAAAAGGCGCCCGGTTACGGGCGCCGCACGCACAGCGCTTGAGCTCAGGCGGATCGGCGCAGTTCGCCGTCGCGCGTCTCCAACTCCTCGATGATCTTGCCGACGAAGGCTTCGAGATCCTTGGGCGAGCGGCTTGTGATGATGTTGTCGTCAACCACCACCTCCTCGTCGACCCAGTCGCCGCCAGCGTTCTCTATATCGGTCTTGACCGACGGCCACGATGTCAGTGTCCGTCCCTCGACCGCGTCGGCCTCGACCAGCAGCCAGGGTGCGTGGCAGATCGCAGCTACGACCTTCTCGGAATCGAGGAAGTCGAGCACCAACTCGACGGCGCGGTCGTTGATGCGCAGCTTGTCCGGGTTGATCTGCCCGCCGGGCAGAACCAACGCGTCGAAATCGTCGGCATCGACGTCGTCGATCTCAAGATCGGCGTCGACCGACTTGCCCCAATTGTCGACGTCCCAGCCCTTTATCGGGCCCTTCTTCGGCGCCGCGATGTTCACGGTGGCGCCGGCCGCGCGCAGCTTCTCCAATGGCACGAACAATTCGGACTGCTCGTAACCGTCCGTCGCCATGATGAGGATTTTCGCGTCCTTGATGCTCGGCATCCCGGTCTCCCGCCTTGTGGTTGCCCTTGAATTCGCAAAAGCAACAGGCCGTCCGGGGCCAAGGTTCCGCTGCTCGGCACGCGCCAGCCCGGCCGATCGTACCGCGTACAGCTCAGGCCGAGCGTCGCGCCCAGGGCCGCGTGCCGGCCGGTATTTCGGGCTCCAGCCCGGGCTGGTAGAAGCGGTCGAAGGTCGCGACCGCGCGGCCGCTCTCCCGCCGGCGCAGCGTCGCCGCATCGGCGATCTCGC
>CAXTQM010000034.1:10096-12064 GCA_964246205.1 uncultured Beijerinckiaceae bacterium
TTTGATCAGCGCGAGGCCGGGGAGATCGAGCCCGGCAGCCTCGACGTCGAAGCCCGGCTCAAGCCGGAGGCCGAGCGGGGCGGGCAGCGTGCCGTCCTGCCGGCGCTGCAGCCACTCCTGCCCAGCGACGATTTCGCGCCCGGCCCAAGGGTCGGCGACAAAGGCCCCCTTGGCGTAGTAGGCCATCAGATGCAATCGCCCGCGTGCTCGAAATCGGTGTGAATGCCGCACTCGACCTTGGCCTTGCCGCGCCAGCGGCCGGCCCGCGCATCCTCGCCGGGGCGCACCGGACTGGTGCAGGGCATGCAGCCGATCGAGAGATAGTTCTTGGCGACGAGCTCGTGCCGCGGCAGGCCGGAACGGTCCATCGCCGCAAGCACGTCTTTCACCGACCAATCTGCCAGGGGGTTGACCTTCACCCGGGTGCCCTCGGCCTCGAAAACGGGCAGCTGTTCGCGCGTCCTCGACTGATAGCGCTTGCGACCGGAAATCCAGGCGTCGTAGCCCTCGAGTGCGCGGGCGAGCGGCAGCACCTTGCGGAAGTGGCAACAGCGGTCCGGCTCGCGCGCCCACAGGAAATCTTCAGGGTCTTGCTCAACGAGGTCGGCGGCGGTCGGCGTGTAGCTGGTGACGCCGGTGAGGCCGAGTTGCGCGACCAGCCGGTCGCGATAGGACAGGGTCTCGGCAAACAGCATCTTGGTGTCGACAAAGACCACCGGCGTAGCCCGGTCGATCGCCGCCACGAAATTGAGCAGCACCGCAGAATCAGCGCCGAAGCTCGAGACGAGCGCGATGCGGCCGGGGAAGAGATCGCGGATAGCCACCCGCAGCCGCGACTCGGCAGTGGCGTGCTCGTAGCGCCCCGCGAGTTCCGCGGCATGGCGGGCGAGGTCGCCGCCGTCCTCGCGGGCGGCGCCGATCTCCTCGGCGCCGACCTCGCCGAGGCCGATACCGTCCTGGCGGAGCGTGTCGAATTTGATGGCGTCAGGCTGCAGCATAGAGCGCCTCCTTGAACGGCTTCATGCCGATGCGGCGGAAGGCGTGGAGGAAGTCCTCTTCGCGATCGGTGCGCAGCTTCAAATAGGTATCGACGACCGTCTCAACCGCATCGACGATCTTCTCCGAAGAAAAGCCGCGGCCCGTAATGTCGCCGATCGAGCAGCTCTCGTCGGCGCTGCCGCCGAGCGTCAGCTGGTAGCTTTCGACGCCAGCCTTCTCCAGGCCGAGGATGCCGATGTGGCCGACGTGATGGTGACCGCAGGCGTTGATGCAGCCCGAGATCTTGATCTTGAGTTCGCCGATCTCGGCCGCCCGTTCCGGCGCGCCGAAGCGCTCCGAGATGCGCTGCGCCACCGGAATGGAGCGGGCAGTGGCAAGCGCGCAGTAATCGAGGCCGGGGCAGCAGATGATGTCGGAGACCAGCCCGACGTTCTCGGTGGCGAGACCGTGGGCGGCGAGGCTGTCGTAGATCGCCGGCAAGTCGTCGAGCGCTACGTGCGGCAGCACGATGTTCTGCTCGTGCGAGATGCGCAGCTCGTCGTGGGAGTAGCGCTCGGCGAGATCGGCCATGTGGTCCATCTGCGCCGCAGAGGCGTCGCCGGGGATGCCGCCGATCGGCTTCAGCGAAATCGTCAGCACGCCGTGACCCGGCACCTTGTGCGGGAACACGTTGCGGGCAGCGAAGCGACCGAAGGCCGGATCGCTGGCCTGACGCGCCTCGAAGGTGCTCGAGGTCGTCGCGCGCGCGGGTAGATTCGGGAGGGCGAAGTAATCGACGATGCGATCGATTTCGCTTTGCGGAAGCGTCAGGCCGGCATCGTTGTTGCGCGCAAAATCCTCCTCTACCATCTCGCGGATGGCTTCGGCGCCCTTCTCGTGGACCAAAATCTTGATGCGCGCCTTGTACTTGTTGTCGCGCCGCCCTTCGAGATTGTACACGCGCAGAATCGAGTTGGTGTAGGCGAGCAG
>CAXTQM010000035.1:0-11989 GCA_964246205.1 uncultured Beijerinckiaceae bacterium
GTTCGCTTGCGGAGCTCCCGCAACGACAGCTCTTTAATTCACCACCGCGGTCGTGACCGGCATCGTCGCCGGGCCGACTGAAACCCACACGTTGGGATCGGTTTGAGACTGGCGCTTGACGAACTTGTAGCCGGTCTCGTCCCACAGCCGGACCTCGCCGACCATATTGTCGAGGATGAAGTCGCCCATGTCGGTCTTCACCGTCAGGATCGTATGCCCGTTGCCTTCGAGGTCGCGGACGATCGTCATAAGCAGCGCCTGGCGCGGGAAGCCGCGGTCGAGCAGCTGCTTGCGCTTCCAAAGCGCGTAGATCTTGCAGTCGCCCTTGCCGTCGCTCGGGTAGTCCCAGTGGTCGAGCAGCGTGCCCCAGTGATCGAGGTTCGACACCGGCTCGATCTCGGCGTTCACCTCTGCGTTGATCTCGGCCAGCACCTTTTCGACCTTGGGACCCATGACGACGTCGACCGGATCGAGCACGTCGACCCGGCATTCCTCGACGCGGCGGGTGCAGAAATCGGCCCAGCCGTAGGGCACGCGCGTGACCTCGCCGACCGGCGCGGAATGGATCGGCTGGATCAGACCTTCGAGCGCATCGACGTGCGCAACCATGGCATGCGAGTGAGCCCGGTGATGCAAGGGGCGGCTGGTCGCGGCCTGCGCCGGGAAGCCGGCGGCGAGCAGCGCCACCAGAGCCGCGAGCCGTCCCATCCGCTTCATCATGCCGTTGGCCCCCGCTCCGACATGAACAGTTTCCTAACGAAACGCCCTCGGGTCAATCTATTGGTTAAGCATTAGTTAACGTGCGATCGGCCGCGCTTGCTAGGAAACGCACGACCTGCCTTTTTGTGGCATTGCGCTCGTCGGCCGAAAGAACGAAGCCTTTCACCCTGCGCAGCGAAACGGGTCGCGCCCCGCAGGCCGGCTTGCTAAGAGGGCGCCGTTCCCGGAGCCGCCCGCCTTTGAACGCGCCCACCGCCCCGCTGCCCTTTGCCGACGACCGCCAGCGCCAGGAGGCCCTGGTGGCGCAACTCGTCGACGCCGGCTACGCGCGCTGCGAGCCGCCGATGCTGCAGCCGGCCGCCGCCTTCTTCGATTCCGGCGAGGACATGCGCGGGCGGCTCTACCTCACCCACTCGCTGTCGGGCGAGGAACTGTGCCTGCGCCCCGAATACACGATTCCGGTGTGCCGGCTCTATCTCGCATCCGCCGACGCCGGGCGCCCGGCCACCTACTGCTATTGCGGCCCGGTGTTCCGGCTGCGCCGCGACGGCCCCGGCGAATTCGTCCAGGCCGGCATCGAGAACCTCGGCCGCAGCGACCGCGAAGCGGCCGACGCCGAGATCCTGGCTTTGTCGCTCGAAGCCGCCGCGCTGGTGAAACCGGCACGCTTCGCGACCAAGATCGGTGACGCCGCGCTGTTTTCCGAGCTCCTCGACGGCCTCGCGATCCCACCGCAATGGCGGCGCCGCATCACGCGCGGCCTCGCCCAGGGCAAGAGCCTCTCCGCCATCCTCGATGCGCCGGCCGGCGGCGGCTCGGATCATTCCGGCGTGCTGGCGGCGCTGGAGGGGGTCGACAAGAACGGCGCGCGCGCCTTGGTCGAAGACCTGCTCGCCATCGCCGGCATCAGGAGCGTCGGCGGGCGCACCGCGGCCGAGATCGCCGACCGCTTCCTCGAACAGGCGGCGCTGAAGGGCGGTCACGGCGTCGACCCCGATGTCAGGGCGACGCTCGAGCGCTTCCTCGCCATCGAAGGCGAGCCCGACGAGGCCGCCTCCACGCTGCGCGCCCTGGCCGACGACGCGCAACTGCCTCTGGGTCCGGCGCTGGACAGCTTCGAGCACCGTATCAGCTTCATCGCCGCCCGCGGCGTCGACCTCGCGGAGCTGCGCTTCTCCGGCCGCTTCATCCGCAACCTCGATTACTACACCGGCTTCGTCTTCGAGACCCGCGACGCCAACAAGCCGGGCGACCCGCCGCTGGTCGGCGGCGGCCGCTACGACCGGCTTATGGGCGTGCTTGGCGCCAAGGGCGAGGTCCCGGCGGTGGGGGCCGCGCTGTGGGCCGACCGGCGCGCCGCCGGGGAGATGCCATGAGCGACGCGACGTCCGACCTCGTTCTGGCCGTGCCTTCCAAGGGCCGGCTGCAGGAAAACGCGGCCGCATTCTTTGCCCGCGCCGGGCTGACGCTGAAACCCAATCGCGGCGCCCGCGACTATCGCGGTACGCTGGAGGGTATCGACGGCATCGAGGTCGCCTTCGTCTCCGCCTCGGAGATCGTCGGCCTGCTCGCCGCCGGCCAGGCGCACATGGGGATCACCGGCGAGGACCTGGTGCGCGAGACGTTCGAGGACGCCGATACCAAGCTCGAGCTGCTGACGCCGCTCGGTTTCGGGCGCGCCGACGTCGTCGTCGCGGTGCCGCAGGCCTGGATCGACGTGCGCACCATGTCCGACCTCGAGGACGTCGCCGCGGCATTCTTCGCGCGCCGGCACCAACGCATGCGGGTCGCCACGAAATACGTGAACCTGACGCGGCGCTTCTTCGCCGCCAACCACGTCGCCGACTACCGCATCGTCGAGAGCCTCGGCGCCACCGAGGGTGCGCCTGCGGCAGGCCAGGCCGAGCTCATCGTCGACATCACCACGACGGGCGCGACGCTGGCGGCCAACGCTCTCAAGGTGCTCGACGACGGCGTCATGCTGCGCTCCGAGGCCAACCTCGTCGCCTCGCTCGGCGCGCCATGGAGCGAGACGGCACGGGAGAAGGCTCGGCAGGTGCTGGCGCGCATCGCCGCCGAGGAGGCGGCGCGGCTGACGCGCGACGTCGTCGCCCAGTTCGACGAACGCCGCGAGGGGCTGGTCGACCAGGCGCGGGCGCAGTTCGGCTCGCGCTTGCGCTCGGAAAACGTCGCCGGACGCTTGACCTTGACCTGCCTCAAGGACAAGGTCGCGCCGCTCGCGGACTGGCTCGTGGCGCAGGGCGCCCGGCACGTGACGGTGGCGGCCATGGACTACGTGTTCTCGCCCGCCAATCCGCTGCACGAGAGGCTCGTCGCCCGCCTCGGCTAGCGGCATTGGTGGGCATCGTTTGACGGCAGTGGCAGGGGTTCGCGTCTCGGAGAGGACGCGGCCGGCGGAGTGAAGCTTTGGACGGTCCGGCAGCCCACGACGAGAACGAGGCTGAGCAGAAATCCGAAGCGGAAATGCTGGCCGAAGACGAGCGCCGCGACAAGCTGACCACCAAGGTATTCAACGCGGTCATTCCCGACAGCGTGGAGAACAAGCAGCAGGTGCGTCGGCGCATCGGCAAGTTCGTCGCCTACGGCCTGTCCATCGGCATCCTGGCGCTGGCGATCTACGTGCTGGCGCGCACGTTCATGGCGATCGATCCCAACGCGCTGCGCG
This sequence comes from uncultured Beijerinckiaceae bacterium, assembly GCA_964246205.1. GTDB lineage: Bacteria > Pseudomonadota > Alphaproteobacteria > Rhizobiales > Beijerinckiaceae > RH-AL1. Next base: position 3,407 of record CAXTQM010000035.1, read on the forward strand.
GCGCCATCGCCGCGACCAGTGGCGAGCAGATTGCGCTCGCCGGCGCCTTCACCGCGCTGTCGTTCCTCGCCCTGACCGGCTATGACGCCTTGGCGCTGCGCCAGCTGCGCCTCGACGTGCCCTACCCGACCGCGGCTCTCGCCTCTTTCACCAGCTACGCAATCTCCTTCACGCTGGGCTTCCCCGTGATAACCGCCGGCACGGTGCGCTACTGGATCTATTCCGGGCGCGGCCTTTCGGCGGGCAAGGTGGCGAGCCTGACGGTCATCGCCGGGCTCACCTTCTGGCTCGGCATGGCGCTGCTGCTGGGCGTCGGCTTCACCGTGCGCGCCGGCGGGGTGGCGCATATCGATCACCTGTCGCCGTTGCTGAACCGCGTGATCGGCATCGCCATCATAGCCGCGCTCGGCGGCTATCTGTTCTGGGCCGCAAAAGGCCGCAAGGCCAAGATCCAGGGGTTCACGCTCGAGCTGCCGGGCCTTTGGCTGACCATCGGCCAGATCTGCCTCGGCCTCATCGATCTCTGCTCGGCCTCCGCGGTGCTCTACGTGTTGATGGCTCCGCCCCGCGGCATCGACTACCTGACCTTCGTCACCGTCTACGTGTTCGGCTCGCTGCTCGGCATCGCCTCCAACGCGCCGGGCGGCATCGGCGTCTTCGAGGCGACCATGCTGAAGACAGTGCCGGCCCATTCCGCGGCGACGCTGTTTGCCGCCCTGCTGCTGTTTCGTATCATCTACTACCTCGTGCCCTTTGTCTTCGCGCTCGCGCTGCTCGGCGCCCACGAGAGCGTGAAGCGGTGGAAGGGCCTGCGCGAGGCGATGACCGGCAACGCCGACGACGACCCCGAGGGAAACACGGTTGGGTGATCCCTTCTCCCGCATGCAGGAGAAGAAAACGCCCCTACCCTCCAACGGTGCGCCGATGGCTGCGCGGGGCCAACCGGGTAAGGATCTCGTAGCCGATGGCTCCCGAGCGACTGGCGAGGTCGTCGATGCCGATGTCCTGGCCCAGGATCTCCACCGTATCGCCGCGCTCCACCATCGGCGCGTCGGTGACGTCGATCACCACGAGGTCCATCGAGATGCGGCCGACGAACGGGCACAGCGCACCGTCGACACTGGCCTGGCCGCGCGGCTCGGCATTGGTGCCGATGGCCGAGCACGGGATGCCGTCGGCATAGCCGACGCTGAGCGTGGCGAGGCGGCGCGCCGAGGGCGCGATCCAATGCGCATCGTAGCCGACGCTCTCACCGGCGGCGACCTCGTGGACCTGGATCACCTTGGCCTCGAAGGTGGCGACGGGATGCATCGGATTTGGCGCGTCGGGCGTCGGATTGCCGCCGTAGAGCGCGTAGCCCGGCCGCACCAGATCGTGCAGTGCGCCGTCGCCGAAGAAGATGCCCGACGAGTTCGCCATCGAGGCAGGCACGTCAGGCCAGCTGCGGCGGGAACGGTCGAACAGCTCGAGCTGCCGCTCGACGCGGTCGCCCTGCTCGGCGCGGCCGGACCAGACGAAGTGGCTCATCACCATCGCCACCTCCAACCGCATCGAGAGGCGCACCGCAGCCGGCACCTGCTCGGCAATGAGGCCGAGCCGGTTCATGCCGCTGTCGAGCTGCAGCGCGCATGGCGCGCGGGTGCGTCCCGCCACCTCGATCCAGTCTTCGATCTCCGGCAGCGAGCCGAGCACAGGGCGCAGTCTAGCCTTGACGAAGAGCTGCGCGGTGCGCGGCATCAGCCCGTTCAGCACGTAGATGATCGCCTCGGGGCACAGCGCGCGCAGTTGCTGGCCCTCGAAGACATGCGCCACGAAGAAGGTGCGGCAGCCCGCCCTGCGCAGCGCCGGGGCAACTGCCGCAAGGCCGAGACCGTAGGCATCGGCCTTGACCACCGCCGCGCATTCCACCCGCCCGGCCTTGGCGGCGAGCAGCCGCCAGTTGGCGACCACAGCGCCCAGATCGACGGTAAGCGTCGAGCCGGCCTGCTCGGCTTCGACGTCGCGCCATTCGGTCACAGCAGCAAGAAGCGGTCGCACGACAAGGTTCCGGCGGGACACGGCCATACTGTCTGCCGAGGGTTGGAGAAGAACAAGACACACGTCGCAGTTTTGTGACGCGTGGAGGCGCTGCACTCCGGCATGCCGCTTCAGAGGCGCGCCTTGTTCGGCCGAGAGATGCCCGACCAGCCAAAACGAAAGTCAAATGAAAGGCGAAAAGGCGCGACCCGAACGAATTCAGCGTCATCGCGCAACGCACTTCAAACGAGATGTCCGCGGTCGTCTGATGGGCCGAAACTTCACCTGGCTTGCCACGTAATCCGAGAGTCGCGCCATCGTGTCGCGAGCTGCCGTGAGCACACTAGCTTTGCGCGCGGCTTCTCCCTAGGGAGAGACAAACATCGATCGAGAGCGATCCTTTGAGTCAAGCCGCCCACCTGCTCTCCGTCGCGATCGCGTCGCCGCCCCATGTCATCTTGCAGGAAGACGTCTCGAAGGCGGCCGGCGAGGTCTTCGCTGCACGCTATGATGATTTCTCCCGGCTTTCGCGCGTCTTCGGCGCCAGCAGCGGGATCGTGACGCGGCAGGCTGTGCGGCCGCTGGAATGGTACCAGCAGCCCTTGGGCTGGCCGGAGCGCACGGCCGCTTTCATCGAAGGCGGCAAGGCGCTGTTCGTCGAGGCGGCTCGCAAGGCGCTTGCCGCCGCTGGCCTGACCGGCGGCGAAGTCGATACCGTGGTCTCCGTCAGCTCCACCGGCATCGCCACGCCGAGCCTCGAGGCGCTGGCCATGGAGGAGATGGGCTTTCGCTCCGATATCACTCGCGTGCCGCTGTTCGGGCTGGGCTGCGCCGGCGGCGTCACCGGCTTCTCCATCGCCTCACGTCTCGCCGAGGCCCGCCCCGGCAGCAACGTGCTGCTCGTCGTGGTCGAGCTCTGCACCACGGCGTTCCGACTCGATACGCTGACCCCCGCCAACATCGTCGCCACTGCGCTGTTCGGCGACGGCGGCGCCGCCTGCGTGCTGCGCGCCGGCGACACCGAGGGCGCGCTGGCCTACGTCGAGGCGACAGGCGAGCACACCTGGCCGGACACGCTCGACATCATGGGCTGGAACGTCGAGCCCGAGGGGCTCGGCGTGATCTTCGCCCAGGCCATCCCGCCGTTCGCGCACGAGCACGTCGGCCCGGCGATCTCCGGCATTCTCGCGCGCTCCGGCCACACCTTCGCCGACGTCGACCGCTTCGTCTGCCACCCCGGCGGCAAGCGCGTGGTACTGGCGCTTGAGGGCGCGCTGGAGCTGGCGCCCGGCACCCTCGACCACGAGCGCGCGGTGCTTGCAGCGCACGGCAACATGTCCTCGCCCACCGTGCTCTTCGTGCTCGACCGCGTGCTGAAGCGCGGCTTGCCGGAACGCTCCGTGCTCAATGCCATGGGACCGGGCTTCACCTCGAGCTGCGTGATGCTGAGGCAGGCGGCGTGACTCTGGCGCCGGCCGTTCTCGCGCTGGTGACGATGCAGCGCCTGGGCGAGCTGATGCTGGCGCGCCGCAACACTCGCGGGCTGCTCGCCCGCGGCGGTGTGGAGATCGCGCCTCAGCATTATCCCGCGATCATCGCCTGCCACACGCTCTGGCTAGTCAGCCTTTGGAGCTTCGGCTGGTGGCGGCCGGTCGAGCTGGGCTGGCTGGCGCTGTTCGCGCTGCTGCAGCTCGGGCGCGTGTGGATCCTGGCGACGCTTGGCTCGCGCTGGACCACGCGGATTATCGTCGTGCCGGGCGAAACTCTCATCGCGCGCGGCCCCTACCGTTTCATCAAACATCCCAACTACGCCGTGGTCATCGGCGAGATCGCGGTGCTGCCGCTGGTGTTCGGCCTGCCGCTGATCGCGCTCGTGTTCACGCTTTTCAACGCCGCCGTGCTCTTCGTCCGCATTCGCGCCGAGAACCACGCGCTTGGCCGCGCGCAACTCGATGCGCGCGCAGCCTAGCGCGCCGGCCCGGTCCACGGTCCTCCCCTGCGAGAGGCCGGTTTCGTGGCGAACTGCCGCCGGCTTCGTCGCGATGTGCGTCGGCATGTTCATGGCGATCCTCGACGTGCAGGTCGTGGCGACCTCGCTGCCGACGATCCGCGCCGCGCTGGACATCGGCGACTCGGCGATGAGCTGGATCCAGACCGCCTACCTCGTGGCCGAGGTGGTCGCGATTCCGCTGACCGGCGTGCTCACGCGCGTGCTGACGATGCGCTGGCTGTTCGTCGTTTCCGTCACCTTCTTCACTGCTGCCTCCTTCGGTTGCGCCCAGAGCACCGGCTTCGGCGAGCTGATCGCATGGCGCGTGGCGCAGGGCTTCTTTGGCGGCACGCTCATACCTGCTGTGTTCGCCGCCGTATTCCTGCTGTTTCCCCTACGGCGCCAGGCTCTGGCGACCACGCTCGCCGGCGTGCTCGCCGTGCTGGCTCCGACCGTCGGGCCGATTGTAGGCGGCTGGATAACCGACACCTTCGAGTGGAACTGGCTGTTCCTCATCAACATCGGCCCCGGCCTCCTAGCCGCTCTCGCCGCCGGGCTCCTGCTCCCAAGCCAGAAACCCGACCTCGCGCAGGTCCGCACGATCGATATCGTGTCGCTCGCCGCCCTGGCGCTGAGCCTCTCGGCCTTCGAGATCGGCCTGACGCAGGCACCGCAGCACGGCTGGGGCTCCCCGCTGATCCTTGCCCTGCTGGCCGCCGCCGCCGCGAGCGGCGCGCTGTTCGTGACGCGCACGCTGCGGGCGGCGAGCCCGATCGTCGACCTCACCCTCTTCACCGACCGCTGCTTCGCCGTGGGCTGCGCCTTGAGTTTCGTGCTCGGCATCGGCCTGTTCGGCACGATCTACCTCATGCCGGTCTTTCTCGGGCTGGTGCGCCAGCACTCCTCGTTGGAGATTGGCGAGGTCATGCTGGTCACGGGCGTCGCGCAGCTCGTCACCGCGCCGCTCGCCGTAGTGGCGGAGCAGCGTGTCGACTCGCGGCTGTTGTCGGTGCTCGGCTTCCTGGTCTTCGGCATCGGGCTGGGCCTCAGCGCCTGGCAGGTCGCCGACACCGACTTCGCCGGCATGTTCTGGCCGCAGGTGGTGCGCGGCGTGGCTATCATGTTCTGCCTGCTGGCGCCGACCAACCTAGCGCTCGGCCGCCTCGCGCCGGCCCGCGTTGCCGATGCCAGCGGCCTCTTCAACCTGATGCGCAACCTCGGCGGCGCGGTAGGGCTGGCGACGATCGATTCCGTGATCTATGGCCGCGTTCCGGCGCTCGCCGGCGAGCTGGCGACCCGCCTCAAAGCCGGTGACGTCTCCGCCGCGAGGGCGATCGGCCTGCCGGTGCAATACTTTGTCTCCCACCTCGCGCAGCCGCTATCGGCCGGCGACAAGGCCGGGCTGACCGAGCTGGTGAAGCGGGCGGCGCTGACGCAGGCGATCGACGAGGCCTGGGGGCTGATCGCGCTGGTTACCCTCGCCGCCATAGCCACGCTGATGGTCGTGCGCACGCCCCGTTTCGCCTTCGGCCGGGCCGAGCCGGTCATCGGCTGAGGTCGGCGGGTCCGCCGGCCGCACCCGAGCGGGCCTCGCCCATGTAGAGGATCGCCTGCGTCGGCAACCAGCCGAAGCGGAAGTCGCCGTCGCGGTCGAGGCCGACGGGGCCTAGGCCGACGAAAGGCGAGACCGAAAAGCCGAGCTCGACGAGGCCGGCCCTCAAGTCGGCCGGCGCGATGAACCGGCCTGAGTCGTGCGTGCCGCGCGGCAGCAGACGCAATACACGCTCGGCTATCGTGACCAGCACGAAGGCGGCGAGCCTGGTGCGATTTACGGTGTCGAACACCAGCAGGCCGCCCGGCACCAGCACGCGGCGGATCTCCGCCAACACCGCGCCGAGGTGCTCGACGTGCTCAAGCACGTCGACGCAGACCACCACGTCGAAAGCGGCGTCGTCGAGCGGCAGCGCCTCGCCGGAGGCCACGCGGTAGTCGATCGCGAGTCCGGCCGTTCGGGCGTGCCGCATCGCCGCCTCTACGGCCGCAACGCAAGGATCGACGCCGACCACGGCGGCGCCGCGCCGCGCCAGTGCTTCCGCCATGAAGCCGCCGCCGCAGCCGAGGTCGAGTACGCGTAAATCGCGCCAGTTGGGTATGACACGGTCGAGGTAGCGGAAGCGCGCCGGCACCAGCTTGCGCAGCTGCCGCAGCCCGCGCACCGAGCCGCCCCACCAGTTCTCAGCCTCGTAGATCGAGGCATGCCCTGATGTCACCGCGGCGGCGCCGCCGGTCGCGGCCATGGCAGCCAATAGGGGACGCGGCTGCGGTAGAGGGCGAACTCGTCGCCGAACACGCGGCGGAACCGCGCCTCCTTGAGCAGCGGCCCGAGCACGCAATACGATGTCAGCACCAGCGCCACGACAAGCTGGTCCGGCGTCCAGGTCGGCACGGTCCACAGCGTCAGCGCAAAGGCGACGTAGATCGGCTGCCGGCACAGGCGGAACAGCCCGCGCCGCGGCATCGGCGGGTACACCGGCTTGCGCGCGCGAAAAACCGCCCACCAGCCGAGCAGGCCGACCTGCAGCGGAAAGCCGGCGTCGATGATGGACTTCAGCAGCAGCAGCCACGCAGAGGCGTAGAGCACGCCGGTCACCAACAGGGCGGGGCCGGCAGCGCGCCACCACACGATGCCGCTCGGGCTCCACAGCAGGAATAGCAGCCCGACCTGCACTGAAGCGACGGCCGCGTAGGTCGTCGTCGAGAGCTTGCCGCCGAGCCCGAGCGGCGCCATTCGGCCCAACAGCTTGCGGCCACGCCGCGACAGCAGGAACGAATGCGCGAGCGGAAATTGCGCGAGCAGCAGACCGTCGGCGATCTCGCGCCAGGGCGTCGCCAGCGTGCCGAGGCTGCGGCTCATGCCGAAGGCCATGGCGATCATCATCGTCCCGACGCCGAGCACGAACAGCAGGTGACAGCACGCGCCGTAGGTCACGGCGACGATCCGCTCGCGATTCGGGCTGGGCACGTCGGGAGGGTCTCTCGTCACGGCGCGACGCTTAGCACATATTCAGCGAGCCAAGAGGCAGCCGCAGGTCCGGCCGGCGGCATCTCGATTTGGCCGCCCTCTCCCCCTATTGGCCGCACGTCTCGCGCGCCACGCCGCCGGAGTGTTCCCGCCCTTTGCCCCGCTACGCCCTCACCGCGCTTATTGTCGCCTGCGCGCTGTTCATGGAGAACCTCGACGGCACGGTGATCTCGACGGCGCTGCCGGCCATCGCCCGCGATCTCCACGAGAACCCGCTCGCGCTCAAGCTGGCGCTGACCTCGTACCTGATCGCGCTCGCCGTCTTCATCCCGGCCTCGGGCTGGGTGGCGGACAAGTTCGGCACCCGCACCGTGTTCCGCGCGGCGATCGTCGTGTTCACGGCTGGCTCGATCGCCTGCGGGCTGTCATCCTCGCTGCCCGGCTTCATCCTCGCTCGCGTGCTGCAGGGCATCGGCGGCGCGATGATGGTGCCGGTCGGCCGCCTGCTGCTGCTGCGCTCGGTCGAGCGGCGCGACCTGGTGCGCGCCATGGCCTTCCTGACGATCCCTGCCCTACTCGGCCCGATGATGGGACCGCCGGTGGGCGGTGCCATCACCACCTTCTTCAGCTGGCGCTACATTTTCTGGATCAACGTGCCCATCGGCGTGCTCGGCGTGACGCTGGTGACGCTGTTCATCGAGAACATCAAGGACACGGAGGTGCGCCCGCTCGATGTGCCGGGCTTCCTGCTGTCGGGCGTCGGCCTGGCGTGCCTGGTCTTCGGCTTCACCATCATCGGCCGCTCCGTCCTGCCGACCTACGGGGTGGTGGCGCTGATCGGCTTCGGTGCCGCGACGCTGGCGCTCTACGCGCGCCATGCCCTGCGGGTCGAGAACCCGATCATCGATCTCGGCCTGCTCAAGGTGGATACCTTCCGCGTCAGCGTCACCGGCGGCTCGCTGTTCCGCATCGGCGTCGGCGCGGTGCCGCTGCTGCTTCCGCTCATGCTGCAGCTCGGCTTCGGCATGAGCCCGCTGCGCTCCGGGCTCACCACCTTCGTCGCCGCCATCGGCGCGATGGCGATGAAGGCCACCGCCGCGCCGATCCTCGACCGGCTCGGCTTCAAGCGCGTGCTGGTCGGCAATGCGATCGTCGGCTCCGGCTTCATCGCCGCCAACGCGCTGTTCTTCCCCTCGACGCCGCTGTCTCTGCTGCTCGGCGTGCTGCTCGTGGGCGGCTACTTCCGCTCGCTGCAGTTCACCGGCATCAACGCCATCGCCTATGCCGACATTCCGCAGGAGCGGATGAGCCGCGCCGTCTCCTTCGCCTCGGTCGCGCAGCAGCTGGCGCTCTCGATCGGCGGGGCCCTGGGCGCCGGCGTCGTGCAGATTGCGCAGGCGGCGCACGGCGGCGGCCCGCTCGGGCTGGTCGATTTCCACTGGGCCTTCGTCACCGTGGCCTGCGTGTCGGCCGCCTCGCTGTTCGCCTTCCCGCGGTTGCCGGCCGATGCCGGCGCGGCGCTGACGAACCGGCGCGGCGGCGACACGGCGGATGC